>JAICEP010000480.1 GCA_025924095.1 Sorangium sp. | reverse complement strand
GAAGGACATCTCCAACCTGTCGAGGCGCTGACGATGCTCCGCAAGGTCGCCTTCGTCGCCGCCGCCGCGCTCTCGCTCGGGCTCGCGTCGCTCGCGCTCCGGCTCGGCCCGGTCCCGGGCTCGCTGCTGCTCGTGGCCGCCGCCGTCCTCCTCGCCGTCGCGGCGAGCGGGGCGTTCGCCTCGCTCGCGGTCGCCGGGGGCGCGCTCGGCGCGCTGGCGTTCGGCGTCCTCGGCGCGGCGTCCCCGGCGGCGGCCGGCGCCGCGCTCGTCGGCCTGTGCTTCGCGGAGCGCTCGGTCCGGGTGCGGGGCAGGAGCGCTCGCCTGCTGCACATCGGAACGGCGCTCTCCGGCGGCGCCCTCGCCGGCTCGCTCACGGCCGCCTTCGGCGCGGCGTCGCTCGCGCTCCGCGGGGTCGCGCTCGTGGTGTCCGCGGTGCTCGTCGCGCTCCCCTTCCTCATCGACGCCGACGACCCCGTGGCCCACGCCCTCGACGGCGCCGCCGGCGAGATCACGGGCCCCGCGCGCGCGTCGCTCCGCGAGGGCGCGGAGCTCCGCCGGACGGTCGCGGACGAGGAGCTGCTCGATGGCAGGGCGGCGCGCCAGGCCCGGGCGACCTGGGCGTCGCTGCTGCGCCTCGCCGAGGCGCGGGCGAGGCTCGAGCGCACGCTCGCGGTGGGCCGCGCCGCGAAGGAGCGAAAGGCGAGCCCGGGGGAGCCTCCGACGGCCGGCGAGGGGGCCGCGGGGGCGCCGGCCGAGGCGGTGATCGGCAAGGTGGACGCGCGGATCGCCGATCACGTCGCCGCGCTGACGCGGGCCTACACGGCGGTGAGCGCCGCGCAGGCGGCGGAGGCGAGCCTGGACGACGCGGCGCTCGTCGGGGTGGAGGCGATGGGCGAATCGCTCGAGCAGGTGGGCAAGACGAGGGTCGAGGAGGTCTGATGGTCTCGTGTCGCTACGGCCGACAAACCGCGCAGCCTTCCGCGCTCGCGCATCCCGCTTCGCCCTGTCGCACGAACTCGCAAACGCCAGGGTCGCACGTGGTCAGATCATGCCAGCGGCCGTCCTCGCAGCGCATGGAACCGCTGAAGGTATTGCACGCGGTTGCGCCTTCCACCGCGCACGGCGTCTCCGGACGGGCCAGGTGGTCCACGGTGGCCTGGGTCACGACGCGCATCGCGAACTCCGCCGTGCTGGGCAGCGTCGCGGCGCCGACCGCGCCGAGCTGCAGTTTGCAGGTTCCGGTCTGGAGAATCTTGACCGGGATCTGGTGGTCGACGCTCGCGTCCCAGGCGAGCTCTCCCTCTGGGCCCGTACAGATGGAAGGCGTGGCCGTCACCGCGTGCACCGGCAACGACTCACAGGGCACCCCCTCCTTCAAGGCCGTGGCGGTGGGCAGGCGCACCGTCCAGCCAGGGCCCACCGTGCTCGGCCAGATGCGCTGCGTGAACGCGTGCACCGCGGTGACATCGCTCGCGCCGTAGCTCTGAATGCGGCCGCGAAAGCCGGGAAGCACGCCAGACACGAGCTCGACCGCGCCCCCCTCGAGCGGCGCCGTCCACGAGCAATTCAGACGCGAGCCCGAGGCGCCCACCGAACACGTCACGCCATCGCCCTGCACCAGGCCCGGCAACAGACCATCCAGCGGCTTGCCCCCGCCTTGCGGCACCGCATCGAACCTCAGCGTCTTGCCCGGCGACACCCGCAGCGGCGCCTGCGCTTCCGCGCAGCTCGATCGCACCTCGATCGCATCCACCTCGACCACCTCCACCTTCAGCTCCGTCTCGCGCTCCGCATCGCTGAAGCGGGCCTTCACGCGCACGTTCGCGGTGCCCGCCGCCAACCCCTGCACCACCAGGTGCGCCGTATCCCAATACAGGCCCTCCGGCGCTTCTCCTTCCTCTGCAAAGCGCAACACCGACGGTTCATCGATCGCCAGCTCCAGCACCTCCTCTACCGACTCCGTGCTGCAGAAATTCACCTTCCCCCCGCCGATACAACCATCCACGAGCCACAGATTCGCGAAGCTCTGCTCCGCCAGCGCGTTCTGCGGCCCTTGCAACCGCGCGTCCTCGTCGGACGTCGCGCAGCCCGTCAAGGCAGCCGCTCCGAGCGCGGCCCCCAGCACCGAGGCACTCCATTGCAACCGCGGACCCATCGTGTCACCAGCCGATCTATCATTCATCGCGTTCATCAAAACCATGGTTCAGCAAAGCCCGCGCCAGGCGCGGCGCTCGCCGCTCAGCCAGCTCTGGGGGCAGAGTGTGAACGTTGCGTCACGTGATGGGCGCTGTGCGCGTCTGGCTCGGGGCAGACGCGCACAGCGCCGATAGCTCGCCGTGCCACACTGGCCGGCCATGGACATCACGAACCTCATCGCGCTGGGCGCGCTGGTCGCCGGGCTGGCCCTCGGCGTCGTCGTCACCCGCGGCCTGCACGCCAATCCACGGAAGCGGTTCTGGAACGCCCCGCTGGGCCCCACCCGCTACCGGCGCGCCAACTTCCCGCTGGGAGGCACCCTCGCCGGCCTGGTCGCCCTCGCCCTCTGGGCCTCGGGTCACCCCGACGGTGCGGTGATCGCCGCGGGCGCAGGCATGGGCATGGCCGCCGGCGCCATCGGCGTAGGCCTCGCCGACCCGCTTCGCTGAATCAGAGCTGCGCAGCGCGGGCCGATAACCTAGTCGTGAAGGGCCGTCTGCTCGCCTTGCTCACCGCGCAGGAAGGTTAGCGCCGCCCGGGCGAACGGCTCCTTCCACTCGCCGAAGACGGGCGCGTGTCCGCTGTTCGGCACGAGCCACAGACAGGAGCGCGGGATGGCGCGGTACATTTCCAGGGCGATCTCGGCCGGATAGAGGGGATCGCGGTCGCCGCTCACGATCATCGTCCGCGCGGTGATGGTCGACAGGTAGGGGCGCGTGAAGTTCATGTCGTCGTGGCTGTCCGCGAAGCGCCGCGGCTGGCGCCACAGCGCCCGGATCTGCGCGTCGCCGAGCTTGTGGCGGCCCCTCATCTCCTCCCATTCCGCCTCCGAGCGGCCCTCGTCGGAGACCTGCCGCATGATCGCCCGGGCCTGCTCGGGGAAATACGGAGTCGCCGACACGAGGACCATCGACTCGACGCGCTCCGGCTGCTGCGTGGCCAGGTGCAGGAGGCACTTGGCGCCGAAGCTCAGGCCGATGGCCCGGAACGTCTTCACCCCGAGGTGGTCGAGGAGGGCGAAGACGTCGAGGGCACACTGGCGAAGGGTCAGGGAGCCGGACGGGTTGGTCGACCGACCGTGCCCGCGCAGGTCGGGGACGATGACCCGGTGTTCGCGCCCCAGCTCCGCGAGATCGAGCGCGTGAGCCCAGTCGGCGCCCACCCCGGTGAAGCCGTGAAGCAGCACGAGCGGCGGCCCCTCGCCGCGAAGCTCGTAGTACATGTCGATGCCGTTGACGGACGCGGTCCGCCCGAGGTCCTGCGCTGTCTCCATTCGCTCCTCCGATCGCTCGGCCGCGGCCAATCCGCAGCCGGATGCACACGAGCGATAGGCGAAGCTCTTCACTCTTGATAGCTGTGCCCTTCCCGCATAGAATGCGACTCGCCTGATGAGGGGACGGCCAGCTGGCGTGCCCGACTGAGCAGGTGTTCAGGAACCGCGCTCCAGGCAGCCTCCAGCCGGAACGAAACGCGCGAGGCGCGCTCGTCAGCTGCCGAGGAAGTGGCGCAGGAAATCGTCGGTCTCGCGGAGGATGCGCGGAATCGACGCCACGAGCTCGTGGCCGTCGTCCACCTCGATGAGCCGGACATGCCGCTTCCCTGCCGCGAAGGTCCGCGAGAGCTCGATGTCCACGACCTCGTCGTTCCGGCCGTGGACGATCAGCGTCGGTATCCGCACGTCGGGCCAGCCGCCCGAGCGGTCATCCACCTCGGCCGCGTCGAGGGCAAAGCCGAAGTCCACCCGGGCTCGCCGCTTCTCGGCGTGATCGTCGACCTCGAGCCACCCCCGCTCCTTCCACGCCTGAAAGCCCTCCTCGCCGAGCCGCTGCCGCCATCGCTCCATGATCCGGAACGCCGGCGCGAGCAGCACCAGCGCGCACACCCGCGCGTCCTGCTCGGCGACGCGGCACGCGGTGAGGCCCCCGAGGCTCGAGCCCATCACCACGGCCCGGTCGCGCTCTCCGCCGAGCGCCCGCTTCACGGCGTCGATCATCGCGCCGAGGCGCAGGCGCTCGAACGACGGTACCCGCAGGTCGAGCCGCTCGACGGCGACCCCGCGCCGCTCGTAGTGCGCGGCGATCTGGACGCCCTTGGTCGAGCCCGGGCCCGAGGCGAAGCCGTGCAGGTAGAGCCAGCGCGGGCCGGCGGCGGAGGGCGGTGTCGCGGTCATCGAGGTGCGGGAGAGCCTAGGACGGGCGCGCGGCGAGCGGCAAGCCGCGCCGAGTCGGCGATCGCCCCGCCGGGCGGGCGGGCGCGTCAGAGCGGCGGCACGTCGCGTGCGCGCCTTCCGCTCCGGCAGGTCGATGCGGTATGACGCGCCGGAGAGACGCCATGATCCGCCCCGCCACCGCCGCCGATATCCCCACCATCGCCCGCCTCATCCGGATGCTCGCCGAGTACGAGCGGCTCGCGCACGAGGTCGTCTTCGACGAAAAAGAGCTCGAAGCGCACCTCTTCGGCCCGAGGCCCGCCGCGGAGGTCGTCCTGGCCGAGGCGGAGGGGGCCGCGGTCGGATTCGCCCTCTTCTTCCAGAGCTTCTCCACCTTCGTCGGCAAGCCGGGGCTCTACCTCGAAGACCTCTTCGTGCTCCCCGAGCACCGCGGAGGCGGCCACGGCAAGGCCCTCCTCGTGCACCTCGCGAGGCTCGCGGTGGAGCGCGGCTGCGGGCGGTTCGAGTGGTCCGTGCTCGACTGGAACGAGCCCGCCATCGGCTTCTACCGCAAGCTCGGCGCCAAACCCATGGACGACTGGACCGTCTACCGCCTCACCGGCGAGGCGCTCGCCCGGCTCGCCCAGGGATGAAGAGCTCGCCCTCCCGCCCGGCTCCGCGGGTGAGCGCCGCTCGCCTGGGGTGCTGCTCGTGGAGACGCAGCAGAGCAACACCGGCTGCTGCCAAGGCAGCAGCGGCCGCGGGTCCTCGCATGGATCGCGGCCTGAACGCGCTCGCGCGAGCTCCACGAGCTCCACGGGCCTCGTGGCGCGGGCGTTGCTGGAGCGGCGCGTGCTGATGTCGGTGGCGCGGCTCCCGGGCTCGGTCGCGACATGCGCTGTTGCTCATCGAGCGTGAGCGTGAGTCCACACTGCCCATCGAGGGTCGCCGGCGGCGTCGAATGTCTTCAAACCACATGACCGGGCTCGGCGTGCTGCGCCACCGGAGCTTCGCGCTCTACCTCGCGGCGAGGCTGCTCTCCGCGGTCGCCGTGCAGATGCAGAGCGTCGCGATCGGCTGGCAGGTCTACGCGCTGACCGGCGACGTCTTCGATCTCGGCCTCATCGGCCTCGCCCAGTTCGCGCCGTTCTTCGCCCTGATCCTCCCCTCCGGGCAGGCGGCGGACCGGTTCGACCGGCGCCGCATCATCACGGTCGGCCTCGGCGCGGAGCTGCTCTGCTCGCTGCTGCTGCTCGCGTTCACCCTGTCGGGCCTGAAGGCGGTGTGGCCCGTGTTCGCGGTGCTCGTGCTGTTCGGCAGCGCGCGCGCCTTCATGATGCCGGCCCAGCAGGCGATCCTGATGAACCTGGTGCCGGCCGAGAGCTTCAGCAAGGCGGTCGCGCTCAGCTCGTCGAGCTTCCACGTCGCGGTCATCCTCGGGCCGACGCTGGGCGGGCTCCTCTACCTCGCCGGGTCGACGATCGTGTACGCGATCGTCGCGGCGCTGCTCCTCGCCTCCCTCGTGCTCATGGGCCTCGTGCGCGCGACCCAGCAGGCCAGGCGGTCCGAGCCGGCGTCGCTCAGCGCGGTGCTGGAGGGGCTGCGCTTCGTCTGGTCGAGGCCGGTGGTGCTCGGCGCGATATCGCTCGATCTGTTCGCGGTGCTGTTCGGCGGCGCGGTCGCGCTCCTGCCAGCGTACGCGCGCGACGTGCTCCAGGCCGGCCCGACCGGCCTCGGCATGCTCCGCACGGCGCCGGCCGTGGGCGCCGCGCTCACCGCGGGCGTCCTCGCCTTCCGGCCGATCACGCGACAGGTCGGCCGCTGGATGTTCGGCGGCGTCGTTGTGTTCGGGCTCGCCACGATCGGCCTCGGGCAGACGCGGAGCTTCACCGTCGCGCTCATCGCCCTGTTCCTCGTCGGCGCAGGCGACATGGTGAGCGTCTATATCCGCCACATCCTCGTGCAGTTCGAGACGCCGGACGCGATCCGCGGGCGGGTGAGCGCG
>JAICEP010000479.1 GCA_025924095.1 Sorangium sp. | reverse complement strand
TCGACCCCGATCTGCAGGATCAGATCCACCGCCGCCTCGAGCCCGGCGTAGCCCGCCGCGTTGAGGTTGCCGCCCTCCACGAAGTCGGCGCGCCGCCGGATCGGCCGGTCGTACCGGAGCTTGCCCGGGCCCTGGAACAGGAAGCTCACGCCGTCCTCGTGGCTCAGCCAGCCCGCCACCGCCGGCCGGAGCGCCGGCAGGCGCTCGCGGCGGATGTACAGGAAACCCGTGCCCTCCAGCCCCATCAGCCACTTGTGGCCGCCGCACGCGAGGTAGTCGACCCCGGCCGCCTCGACGTCCACCGGCGTCGCGCCGACCGCCTGCACGGCGTCCACGCACAGCTCGGCGCCGTGCGCGCGGCAGAGCGCGCCGATCGCCGCGAGCGGCATCCGGAGGCCCGTCTGGAACTGCACAGCGCTCACCGCGACGAGCCGCGCGCCGCGCCGGAGCTCGTCCTCGAGCCGGGCGAGGCCCGTGCCGCTGCCGTCCGCGAAGCCGCCGAGCGGCAGGAACACGATCTCCAGGTCGAAGAGCGCGGCCGCGCGCTGCCACGGGGTCACGTTCGCCGGGAACTCCCCCTCGAAGAGGATCACCCGGTCGCGCGGCCGCCACGGCAGGCACAGGGCGATGTCGGTGAGCCCGCGCGTCGTGCTCTGCACGAGCGCGATGTCGTCAGCCGCCGCGCCGATGAGCCGGCCGAGCTTCTCCCGCAGGCGGAGCCGCTGCGCGCTCCACGCCGGGAACGCGGCCGCCCCCTGCGCGGCGTAGTCGTCGAGCAGCGCCATCATCGCGAGGCGCACCGGCCGCGACGGGGGCGAGATCCCCGCGTGGTTCACGTAGACGAGCGGCGCGAGGTGCGGGAACAGGCCGCGGTCGCCGAGCTTCGCGGTGAAGGACCGATCGTTATCGATTTCGGCGGTGTGTCGCATCGGCTGGCTTCCCCCGGCGCTCGCCGCGGACCTTGGCGAGGTAGCGCGGCGGCGCGCCCTTGCCCGCCGCCGGCGGCACGAGGCAGTGCGGCTTCGTGCCGATGAGATCACCGCGGCCCGCCTTGATCAAGGCCTCCCGCGCCTCGTCGTGGTGCGCCGCGTCCCAGTAGAGCAAGAGCGCCTTCTGGAGCTTCTTCTCGCGCAGGTCCTTCGCCGTGTACACCGGCTCGCGCGTGAGCGGGTCGATCCCCGTGTGGTACATGCACGCGGCCATCGACATCGGCGTCGGGATGAAATCCTGCACCTGGCGCGGCCGCATCCCGTTCTTCTTCAGGTACACGGCGAGATCGACCATGTCCCGGAGCGTCGAGCCGGGGTGCCCCGAGATGAAGTAGGGCACGAGGAACTGGTTCTTCCCGGCCTCCTCGCTCGCGCACCGGAACTGCTCGGCGAAGCGCTCGTAGCTCTCGATGCCCGGCTTCTTCATCTTGTCGAGCACGTCCTTCTTGCTGTGCTCCGGGGCGACCGAGAGCTGGCCCCCCGTGTGGTGCGCGGCGAGCTCCTCGATGAACTCGGGCGACCGCTCGGCGAGGTCGTAGCGCACGCCGGAGGCGATGAAGACCTTCTTGATCCCCTCCTCCTCGCGCACCGCCTTCATCAGCTTGAGCAGCGGGCCGTGGTCGGTGTTCAGGTTCTCGCAGACCTCCGGGAAGACGCACGAGAGCCGCCGGCACGCGTTCTCGATCGCCTCGTCCTTGCACCGCATCTGGTACATGTTCGCGGTCGGCCCGCCGAGGTCGCTGAGCACCCCGCGGAAGCCGTCCATGCGCCGGAGCGCCCGCACCTCGCGCAGGATGCTGTCCGCCGAGCGCGACTGGATCACCCGGCCCTCGTGCTCCGTGATCGAGCAGAACGTGCACCCGCCGAAGCAGCCGCGCATCGTGACGACCGAGTGCTTCACCGTCTCGTAGGCCGGGATCGGCGCGTCGTACGACCAGTGCGGCACCCGCGTGAACGGCAGGTCGTAGAGCGCGTCCATCTGCCCCGTCTCGAGCGGGAACGCCGGCGGGTTGAAGTACACAGCCTCCGCGCCGTGCGCCTGGAGCAGCGGCCGCGCGTTGCCAGGGTTCGTCTCGAACTGGAACGCCCGCGACATCTCGGCGAACGCGCTCCGGTCCGCCGCCACCTGCTCGTAGCTCGGGAGGAGCACAGTTTTTCCGTCCGAGACGTAACGTGAGCCCTCGATCGGCTCCCACTCGCCCTTGCGCATGGGGAAGGCGGTACCCCGGACGTCGCGGATGGACCGGACGGGCTCGCCGCGCCGGAGGCGGTCGGCGACTTCCCAGACGGCCTTCTCGCCCATGCCGAAGATGAGCAGGTCGGCCTTGGCGTCGAGCAGGACCGAGCGGCGGACCTGGTCCGACCAGTAGTCGTAGTGGGCGATGCGGCGGAGGGACGCCTCGATGCCGCCGAGGACGATGGGGACGCCGGGGAACGCCTGGCGGCAGAGGTTGGCGTAGACGATCGAGGCCCGGTTGGGGCGGAGGCCCACCTGCCCGCCCGGCGAGTACTGGTCCTCGCTGCGGACCTTCTTCTGGGCGGTGAGCTTGTTCAGCATCGAGTCGAGGTTGCCGGCGGTGACCCCGACCATGAGCCGGGGCACGCCCATCCGCAGCAGGTCGCTCGGGTCCTGGTAGCGGGGCTGGGAGATGACGCCGACGCGGAAGCCGCGCCCCTCGAGGAAGCGGCCGATGATCGCCGCGCCGAACGCGGGGTGGTCGACGTAGGCGTCGCCGTTGACGATCAGGATGTCGAGCGCGTCCCAGCCCCGCGCGCGCATCTCCTCGCGGGTCGTCGGCAGGAACGCGGTGAGGTCGCGAGCGGCGGCGCCGGCGCTGCGGCGGAGCTGGAGGAGGGGCACGGCGCCGTCACCCTACGGGCCGGGAGAGCGGTCGGCAAGGGGGCGGCCGCGGCGGAGCAGGCCGGTCGGCCGGGAAATTCCGCGGCTCGGGGCGAGCTCCGGGGGCAGGGGAGGCGGAAAAGACGCGGCCGAGGCCGCCGGCCGGGGGGCGGGCCGGCGGGCGCCGCCCGCGTTTTCGCCGGGCAAAACGCGCAAATTGCACGACACCCCGCCAGCAGATCACGAATTCGTGTGGACGGCGCATCGAATCTCCGGGGGCGACAGGAGGGCTGGCTCGCCGGGGGCGGGCCCGGGGCCGCGCGGGAGTCGCTCGGTGCGAGTCGCGCGGCTGCCATAAAAACACTGTAATAACGCGTGGTTACGCGGAGAGGGGGCCGGTTCCCAAACGACTCGGAATGAGGGTTCGTAAAAATTATATGTGGAATCTCAATCCGACGATGCCCTTCGCGCCAAACATCAAAGCTTCGTTGTGCTGCACGAGGTGGGTGTTCCTTTCCTTCGCAGGACGCTCCGCGGGTATGGCGTCGACCCTCACGATCTCGAGGACGTGCTGCACGACATCCTCATCGCGGCCTACCGCGGTCTGGAGGGCTTCGACGCGAGCCGTCTGCTGCGCGCCGCCCTGGGGTTGCGCGACGAGGACGAGGTGGGCGGTAGCCAGCCGGTGCCGTTCAGCATGGTGCTTCCCTATGTGAGCCGCCTGCGGGCGCGGCGGGCGTGGGACCCGCTGTACCGGTGGCTCTTCGGGATCGCGTGGCGGCAGATAACTCACTACCGGCATCGGGCGTTCCGGCGCCGCGAGATCCCGGTGGGCCTGCAGGGCGGCAGCGCGATCTTCGCCGGCATCGACAGGCGCCCCCGCCTGGAGCAGCGGGTCGAGGCGACGGAGCGGGCCGACGTGATCGACCTGCTGCTCGCGAGCCTCGTCCCGCAGCGGCGCGTCATGCTGGTGATGCACGACATGCTCGAGATCCCGGTCGTGGAGATCGCCCGGGAGCTCCAGATCAACGCGAACACGGCCCAGAACCGCCTCCGGCTGGCCCGGGAGGACTTCCGGGCGGCGGTGAAGCGGCTCGGCCCGGAGCAGCGGAGCGCGCTGCGCCTCGGCGAGACGCCGTTCGCCGCCGAGGCGACGACGCGCCGCCGGCCGGCGCCCCGGCGGCGCGGGTGACGAGCTCCGGGGACGCCGTGGTAGGCTCGGCGCTCATGGCGCAGCTCTCGCGCGCGGACCAGGTGGCGGCGCTCGGGCGCATGATCGCGGCGCTCGACGCTCGGCCGGCGCCGCGCTTCGACGCCTTCGCGGCCCTGTTCCACGGGAAGAGCCTGCGCAAGGGCGAGACGTTCGTGCGGGCGGGCGAGGCGAGCGACTCGGTGGCGCTTGTCAACTCCGGCGTCGCCAGGATGTTCTACACGCGGAGAGATGGAAAGGAGTTCAACAAGGCGTTCGTCTCCGCGCCCGACTTCATGTCGGTGCTGGAGGCGCTGATCACCGGGGAGCCCGCCAGGCTGACGATTCAGGCGCTGACCCCGATGCAGCTCTTCGTCGCGCCCTACGCGCGGCTGAGCGAGTTCGGCGAGCGCGACGTCTACTGGGAACGGGTGAGCCGGCGGATCGTCGAGCGGGTGTACGTGAAGAAGGTACGCCGCGAGGCATCGCTGCTGATGGACACGGCCGCCGAGCGCTATCGCGCCTTCGTCGCGGAGCACGGCGCCGTGGCGAGCCGCGTGCCCGACTATCACATCGCCGCGTACCTCGGCATCACGCCCGAGGCCCTGAGTCGCTTGAAGCGCGCGGCGACCAGGCCGGTCGCTTCTTGACCTAGGTCAAGGCGCGACCGCGCCCCCGCGGGTCAGCTTTCGGGCATGACGACGGAACGAACGACGCGAAACGGCGAGCAGCGAGCAACGGAACCCACGCGCGGCCTTTCGCGCCGCGACGAGCCGCGGGGCGCGGCCCGGAAGGCGGCGCTGCTGGCGGGGCTCGCGGTCCTGCTCGCCGGCTCGGCGCTGGCCGCGTGCGCCGCGGCGCCGCCGAGGCTCCACCCCGTGTTTCCCGAGCGCCCGGCGGCAGTGAAACCCAGAGGGAGGATCCTGTTCGTCCTCAGCGCGGCGCGAGAGCAGACGCTCGGCGACCGCTCGAAGCGCGCGACAGGCACCTTCCTCGGCGAGTTCTACGAGCCGTACCTGGCCCTCACCGGCGCGGGGCACGAGGTCGTGTTCGCGACCGACGGCGGCGCCGCTCCGGCGATCGACCCGGAGAGCCTCGACGAGAGGTACTGGGAAGACGAAGCGCGGCGCGCGCAAGCGCAACGGTTCGTCGAGCGCGCCCCGCAGATCCGCGCGCCGCTCAGCCTGAAGCGGGCGCGCGCCGCGGCCGACTCGTTCGACGGCATCGTCGTTCCGGGCGGACAGGGCGTGATGGTCGACCTGCTCGACAACGCGGACCTGCACGCGCTGCTCGCTCACTTCGCCGTCAAGGACCAGCCCGTGGGGTTGATCTGTCACGCGCCGGCTGTGTTGACCCGCATGCGGCAGCCGAATCCGCTCAGCCGTCGAACGGTGACGTCGGTCTCGTCGTTCGAGGAGTTCTATATCGAGACCTTCGTGATGGGGGCCGATGCCCAGGTCCGGGACATCGGCGAGCAGCTCGAGGACCACGGCTATGATCACGAGGCCGCCTTCCCGGGGAGCGCCCATGCGCTGCGCGATTGTAACCTCGTGACCAGCCAGAATCCCTTCTCCACGGACCGGTTCAGCGCGCTGTACCTCGAGGCGCTCACCGACTATCGACACGGCGCTCGTTGCGCGAGCCGCGGGCGACCGTGAGCCCGTCCCCTCAGGGGGCGACTGGAGGGTAGTGGTCCAATTTGAAAATGAAGGCGGGAAGCAGGAAGAAAATATCAATGGTCTTCCCGTCTTCCCGCCTTCATGTGGACTCTCTCTGGGCAAAGTTGACCACTACCCCGGCGCGCATCCAGCTTTAAGGTGCGCGCCATGCTGGACATCGATCGCCGCACTTTCCTCGTCGGCGCCGCGGCCGCCGGAGCGCTCGCCTCGTTTCCCCGCCTCTCCAGGGGCGCGGGTGGCACGGCCGTCGATCTCTCGGCGGTGTACGGCAAGATCACCGAGCAGCTGAATCCGTCGATCGAGCGCATCCAGCGCTGGATCCAGCAGCCGTCGATCTCGGCGCAGAACGTCGGCATCACCGAGTGCTGCGAGCTGACGATGGAGCTCCTGCGCGACGCCGGCTTCGGCACGGTCAAGAAGATGAAGACCGACGGGCATCCAGGCATCTTCGCGACGCTCGACGCCGGCGCAAAGCAGACGATGGGCTTCTACTTCATGTACGACGAGCAGCCGGTGGAGGAGAAGGAGTGGTCGTCGCCGCCCTTCGCCGCCAGGCTTGTCGACAAGGCGGGCATCGGCAAGGTCATCGTGGGGCGCGGCGCGGTCAACCAGAAGGGGCCGCAGGGGGCGTTCCTGGCCGCGCTGCACGCGGTGCGCGCCGCCGGCT
>JAICEP010000478.1 GCA_025924095.1 Sorangium sp. | reverse complement strand
GCATGCAGAAGATCGCGTCGGAGCTCGATCCGGAGGAGGTGCCGGACGATCTCGGCGAGCTCCGCAAGCAGCTCGCCGACCAGTACATCTGCAACTTCTCGGTGTTCCAGTCGCTGCTCGATCACTGGGCGCTCGGCGCGCTCTTCCCGATCGTGCCGATCCACCGGCTGAACGAGCGCCCCGCGGTGGACAGCACGCTCGTCGACATCACCTGTGACTCCGACGGCAAGGTGAGCAAGTTCATCGATCTCAACGACGTGAAGGACACGCTCCCGCTGCACCCGATCTCGGGCGACGAGCCGTACTACGTCGGCATCTTCCTGACCGGCGCGTACCAGGACATCATGGGCGACATCCACAACCTCTTCGGCCGGGTCAACGAGGTGCACGTCTTCCTCGATGAGGACGAGGACAGCGGGTACTACATCGAGGAGACGATCGCCGGGAACAAGATCCATGAGGTCCTGGCGATGACCCAGTACGACAACCGCGATCTCGTGGGGAAGGTGAAGGCCCAGGTGGACGGCGCCATCAAGCAGGACCTCCTCAAGCCGACGGAGGGCATGCGGCTCCTCGCCGACTACGAGCGGGGGCTCAAGGACCAGACGTACCTGAGCCTCTGAGCCGCTCCGTGCTCTCCGACACCACGGCGCCCGCGGGCCCCGCGTCGCTCCCCCGGAGCCGGCCCGGGTGGGTGCGTCAGGCGATGCTCGTCGCGCGGAAGGACCTCGCGATCGAGCTCGCCACGGGCGAGATCGTCACCACGAGCGGCTTCTTCGCGGTGCTCGTCGCCGTGATCGCGTCGCTCGCGTTCTACGCCGGGCAGGACGCAGCCGAGCAGGTGGCGCCCGGCGTCATCTGGGTGAGCGTGGCGTTCGCGTCGGTGCTCGCGCTGAGCCGCACGTGGCAGCGGGAGCGCGAGGACGGCGCGCTCGCGGGCCTGCTCGTCCTGCCGATCGCGAGGAGCGCCCTCTTCGCCGGCAAGGCGGTCGGGCTCTGCGTGTTCGTGTTCGCGGTCGAGGCGATCATCATCCCGGTCGCGGCGCTGCTCTTCGCGGTGGATCTCGCGGAGACGGGCGCGGGGCTCGCGCTCTTCTGCCTCGCGGCGACGCCGGGCATCGCCGCGAGCGGCACCCTCTTCGGGGCGATGACCGTGCGCACGCGCGCCCGTGACCTCGTGCTCGCGAGCGTGCTCTTCCCGCTGCTCGCGCCCACCCTGCTCGCCGCGGTCGCGGGGACGCGGGAGCTCTTCGGCGGCGCGACGATCGGCGAGCTCACCGATTACGTGGCGCTCATGGGCGTGTTCGACGTCGTGTTCATCGCGGGCGGGGTCGGCCTCTTCGATCTGATCATCGAGGGCTGACCTGCCGCGCGGCCGCGCCGGGGGGCTCGCTGCGCGCCGCGGATCGCAGGCTCAGGCGGCCGCGCTGCGCGCCGCGAGCACGTCGTCGGCGAGGGTCTTCGCCGCCAGCGCGATGCCGTCGAGATCGAGCGCGGCGCCGGTGCACTCGCCGAGCGCCCACACGCCGTCGCCGGCCCGGCCGCGCGCGTCGACCCTGACGGCGTACCCCGCGCGCGCGCTGACCTCGACGCGCGCGCCCGCCTGCGCGGCGACCTCGAACGAGGGCGCGGCCGGCGCGTCCACCGCGAGCGCGACCACCTTGAGGTCGCTCGTCGGGCTGTCGGAGGCGAAGGGCGCGTCGCGCACCGTCACGCTCTTCACCTGCGAGATCCCGTTCACCGCGGCGAGCGCGGCGAGCGGGATCCGCGCCGCGACGCGGCCGACGAGGGCGCTCGCGAGCTCGCCGGCCCAGAAGCCCTCGCCCGCGATGGCGACGGGGCCGGTCGGCTCGACGCCGCAGGCGAGCAGCCGGCAGAGCGCGCGCGCCGAGAAGACCCCCGGCAGATCGTTGTTCGGGAACGCCGCGACGCCGTCGTGCGCCCCGGTGGCGAAGACCAGGGCGGGCGCCCTGATCACGGTCGCGCCCGCGTCGCCGGCGACCAGGAGCTCGCCGAGGTAAACGCCGGCGGCGACGTGCCGGCAGAGCACGCGGACCCCGTCGAGCGGGTGTCGCGCGAGGAGCTCCGCCGCCCGGCGCGGGGCCCCGGCGAGCGACCCGGCAGGGGCGAGCGCGTCGTCGATCAGCGCGACGCGGAGGCCGCGCGCCGAGAGCGCCGAGGCCGCCGCCACGCCGGCGGGCCCGGCGCCGATCACCGCCGCGTCCAGGTCGAGCCGCGCGGCGGGCTCCGGCGGGAGCGCCGCGCTCGGCAGCCGGCCGAGCCCCGCCAGCTTGCGCGCGATCGACTGCATGACCCCGGACAGCCCCGGGACGCCGGCCATCAGGTGGTGGTGATCGATCCCCTGCGGGAAGAACCAGTCGGTCACCCGGAGCAGGTCCGCCTGCCGCGAGCCCACCACGTTCTGCACCTCGATGCGCTCGCCGCCGGCGGCCGGCCGCAGGCAGGTCATCACGTTGGGCACCCCGTCGACCCGCGCGAGGCAGCCGTCGCAGCCTCCGCGCAGGCAGGTCGGCGCCCGGGGGCGGTGCAGCTTCGGGCTCCGCGCGAGCGTCACGCGCCCCGAGGCGAGCAGCGCCACGGCCAGGGGCTCTCCTCGTTCCGCCGGGACGTCCGCTCCGTCGAGGGTGATGGTGACCGGATCCTGGAGCGCGCGACCTCGCCGAAACATGGGCGGACGCTAGCAGACGCGCGCCGGAGGCGCGCGCGCCATGGCCACGGAACCGCGGGGGGAGGCACCGCGGCGCGACCGCGGTGCAGGGAGATGCAGGAGGAGAAGAGAGCAGGAGCGGTGGAGTCCCCGGCGCGAGCGCGCGGAGTGGAGAAGGTGCCCTCCGCTTCGCGCGCTGATCTATGCTGTGACCGATGCGCCTCGGCGTCCTCGGCCCTGCACAGGGTGATCTGCCCGCGCTCGCTCGCGGCGCGCAGCACCTGCTCGACGAAGGCCACGCCGAGCGGGTCATCTACGTCGCCGAGGACGACGCCCTCGACCGGGTCGTCGAGGGCTGGGCGCAGAGCCTGGTCGGCGCGAACCCAACCGAGGGCGCCCTGTTCGATCGGGCCGCGCGCTGCGCGACCGCGACGCCGGAGCAGCTCGACGCGTTCGTGGCGTCCGAGCGGGCCCGGCTGCGCCTCAAGGTGCTGATGAGCCTCCCGCCGGGCCAGCGCACGATCGAGATCCTGGACGGGCGCGTCGCGCTCTTCGTGTTCGACAAGGCGGCGCTCGACGAGGAGGACATCGTCGCAGCGTCGCTCCTCGTCTTCGGCAAGAGCTCGGAGCCGCTCATCAAGAAGGTCGGCCCGCGGACGTTCTTCTCTCCCGGGCCGATCGGCTCCGAGGGCGGCCGGGCGCTCCTCGACGACGGGCAGGGCGGGGTGCGGATCGAGGTGATGAACGCGAGCGGCGCGGTGACCGCGCGCGAGATCGTGGGCCCGTCCGCGGCCGGCCCCAAGCTGCGGGTTCAAGGTGGCTCGCACGGCTGAGGCGCACGCGGTCGCGACGCCCGGGGTGGCGCCCGAGGCGCGCCGCGTCGCGATCTTCGGGGGCAGCTTCAACCCGCCTCACGTGGCGCACGTGCTCGCGGCCACCTACGCGATCTCCGTCGCGCCGGTCGACGAGGTGCTCGTCGTCCCCGTCTACCGCCACCCCTTCTCCAAGGAGCTCGTGCCGTTCGAGCATCGCCTGGCCATGTGCCACCTCGCCCTCGGCTGGCTCCCGTGCGTGTCGGTCTCGGCCGTCGAGCGCGATCTCGGCGGCGAGAGCCTCACGCTGCGCACGCTGGAGCACCTCGCCGCGGCGCACCCCGACTGGGCGATGCGCCTGCTCGTCGGCGCCGACGTGCTCCCCGATCTCCCGCGGTGGCACCGCTTCGACCGCATCGAGCAGCTCGCGCCGCCGATCGTCCTCGGCCGCTCCGGCTTCGCCGCGACCGGCGCGGAGCGCCTCGACGCCGCGGCGGCCGATCCTCGCCCGCACCTGCGCGCCGACCCCCTGCGCCCCGCGGACGTGCTGCTCCCGCAGATCTCGAGCAGCGAGATCCGCCGGGCGTTCGCCGCGGGCGATCTGGAGGCCGTCCGCCAGCGTGTGCCGCGCGCCGTGCTCGACTACGCGCTCGCACATGGCCTCTACGGGAGCGGCCCGTGAGCGAGATGGACAGCACGCGCCCGTCGCCGATTCACCGGGACGACAGCGCCCTTCCGGAGGTGTTCATCTACGGCGGCGGCAAGGTGGGCCGCGGGCTCGCGCGCGCGAGCCGCGACGCGGGGCTGCAGGTCACCCTCCGGCCCGCGCGGGACGGGCTGCCGGCGGAGCCCATCGAGGCGGACCTCGTGATCCTCGCCGTGCGCGATCGGGACATCGGGCCCTGCGCCGAGGCGCTGCGCGACCGGAGGCTCGTCGGCCACAGGGACGCCGCGGTGGTGCACTGCGCCGGCGCGCTCGGCCCGGAGGCGCTCGCGGCGGTGCGGGGCCGCCGCGTCGCCGTCGCGCAGATGCACCCGATGATCTCGTTCGCCTCGCCGGCGTTCGCGCCGTTCCTCGAGCGCGGCCATCTCCACATCGACGGCGATCCCGCCGCCGTGCGCGCCGCGCGCTCGCTCGGGGTGCGCCTCGGGATGGCGCCGCGCACGGTCACCGGCCTCGACCGCGTCGCCTACCACGCCGCCGCGGGCCTCGTCGCCAACGGCGCCGCGGCGCTCGCCGCCGCCGGGGTCGACCTGCTCGAGCGCGCCGGCGTCGAGCGGAAGACCGCCGCCGAGATGCTCGGCCCGCTGCTCCGCACGGTCGCCGACAACGTCGAGGTGCTCGGCGTGCCCGACGCGCTCACAGGGCCCGTGCGTCGCGGCGACGCGGCCGGCGTCGCGCGGCACCTCGAGACGCTCCGCCGGCTCGCGCCGCACCTCGTGCCCTTCTATGTCGCCGCCGCGGCGACGCAGCTCCCGCTGGCGCGCGCCCTGGGCGAAGCACCTCCGGACGCGTTCGACGCAATTCAGCAGGTACTGGACGGAACTTAGCAGCTGCATTGAAAAATTCTTTTGACACGGCACGCGCTTATCGATGGCTGACGGCGGGATCCATTGATGCGACGTCCAGCGGAGAGGTACGCTTCTGTTGCCTTGGGATCTGTTGCCGCAGCCTGCGTTCTCTCTGCCACGACGAGCGATGCCGGGGGGTTCCGGGCGCTCGACGAGCGCGTTCGTGACGCCGCGTCGCGTGGGGTGCTCCACGTCCATGGACAGCGGTCGATCCTGGACGCGGTTTGCTCCCACCTCGCGCGTCGCGCTCGAGGTGTGGGGCGCTCGCTGATCTCGGCCGCGCATGCCGCGGATCGGGATCCCTGGCGCGACCTTGCGCTGCGCTGCGGGGTCGCCTCTGCGGACCCGGCCGCGGTCGCGCAGGGCATCAGCGCGGCCGCGCAGGGCGCGCTCCTGCTCGTCTCCGAGGGGGAGCCGACGAGCTGGGGGAGCCTCGTGCTCGAGGAGGTCTCCCGCCTCATCGTGGAAGGGTCGAGCTCCGCGCTGGTCATCGTGTGCAGCGACGCCGCGAGGCGGATGTGGACGAGCGCGATCACGATCGACGGCATCGCGTCGCCCGACGAGCTGCACCGCTTCTGGGAGGCGTTCGCGGCGGACGCGGAGCGCCGGGTCGTCGCGAAGCTCGACCGGCTCGACGCGCTCGAGGGCTGGTGCTCCGCCGTGCTGGCCGCGCCGGCCGAGCCGCGCCCCCTGCAACAGCAGCCGAGCCGCGACGCCACGCGGCTGCTCGATCGGCTCGCGCTGAGCCAGCGGCCCTGGCCGACCGGGCAGCTCGGCCTGCTCGCGGCGCGACGCGCGGAGCAGGGGTCCGGGGCCGTCGTGCGCCCCCTCGCCGGCGAGGAGCTCGCGGCCCTCGGGCTGATCGAGGCCGACGAGCGCGGGTGGGTGGCGGCGCGGCGCGCGGCCGTCGACCCGGCGAGCGCCGATCCCGAGGACGTGCTCGCGGTCGCCGAGGCGCTCGAGGAGCTGTCGTCCGATCCGTGGAGCCTCTTGCGCGCGAGCGAGCTCTTCGCCTCGCTGGGCCGGGATGACCGCGCCGAGGCGACGGCGACGCTCGCGATCTCCTCGGTCGGCGAGCCGTCGGCGCGCGCCGATTTCTGGCGGCGCTGGGCCCGATCGATGCAATCGCTGTCCGGCTCGCCTCCCGGCGAGCGGCTGCTCCGGGCCGCGGAGCTCGCGCTCCGGCTCGGCGACGTCGAGTTCGCGATCGACTTCTCCTCGGCGGCGATGCTCGAGGGGGAGTCGTTCGCCGCGCTGCTCGTGCACGGCCGCGCGACGAGCGCGCGCGGCGACCTGACGACGGCCGCGATGGTGCTC
>JAICEP010000477.1 GCA_025924095.1 Sorangium sp. | reverse complement strand
GGGACGCGGCGTCAAGGCACGCTCGCGACGAGCAGACTACCGCCGCGCCGACGCCCGGGCGCCTCGCCGCGCTCCGCGCGCGACGCGGGCGTGCTGCCCCGCCCCGTTCTGCGGTAGCCTCTCCCCGCCCCATGAGCGACCTGCGCCAGCCCGCCGAGACCAAGTACGAACACGAGCTCGCGGCCCTCGCCGCCGAGGACACGGCGCCGAGGCCGCCCGGGTGGCGGCTCTCGCCGAGGGCCGTGGAGACCTACATCCTCGGCAGCGACAAGCCCGTCGGCGGCGTCGAGATCACGCCCAAGTACATCGGCGATCGCGCCCTCGTGCAGGTCGCCCTCGCGACCCTCGCCTCCGACCGCGCCCTGATGCTCGTCGGCGAGCCGGGCACCGCGAAGAGCTGGCTCTCCGAGCACCTCTCGGCGGCCATCAGCGGCACGAGCGCGCTCGTCGTCCAGGGGACCGCGGGCACCAGCGAGGAGCACGTCAAATACGGCTGGAACTACGCCCTCCTCCTCGCCGAAGGGCCGTCGCAGAAGGCGCTCGTCCCCTCGCCCATCCTCCGCGCCATGCGCGACGGGCGGTTCGCGCGCTTCGAGGAGATCACCCGCACCTCGCCGGAGATCCAGGACGCGCTGATCTCCATCCTGTCCGAGAAGCAGATCGCCGTCCCGGAGCTCGACCAGGTGGCCTCCGCCCAGCGCGGCTTCAACCTCATCGCCACCGCCAACACCCGCGACCGCGGCGTCAACGAGATGAGCGCCGCCCTCAAGCGCCGCTTCAACTTCATCACCGTCCCGGTCGTCGACGACCTCGAGCAGGAGATCCGCATCGTGCAGAAGCGCGAGGCCGAGCTCCGCGGCGACTACCAGGTCGGCGTCGAGCCGCCGGCCGAGCTGGCGAAGCTGCTCGTCACGCTGTTCCAGGAGCTCCGCGCCGGCGTCACGAAGGACGGCAAGACCAAGGTGAAGGCCCCGGGATCCGTCCTGTCGACCGCGGAGGCCATCAGCGTGCTCTTTAACAGCGGCATCCTCGCGCAGCATTTCGGCACCGGGAAGGTGACCGCCGACGACCTCTCCCGCTCGCTGCTCGGCGCCGTGACAAAGGAGGGCGGCGAGGACCTCAAGGCGGTCCGCGAGTACTGCGAGACCGTCGCCAAGGGGCGCACCGGGCTCTGGAAGGAGTTCTACGCCGCCGCCAGGAAGCGCCTCGCGCCCTGAAGGAGCCCCGATGGACCTGGCCCGGCTCGCCGCCGTCCACCTCTTCCCGGTGCGTCACCACTCGCCGCGCTCCAGCGCGACGCTGCGCGCCTACCTCGACGAGGTGCGCCCGAAGGCGATCTTCGTCGAGGGCCCGAGCGACGCGACGCCGCTCCTCGAGGCGCTCGTCGACCCGAAGACCGTCCCGCCCGTCGCGATCCTCGGCTACCGCACCGACGGGACGCCCGCGTCGTCCCTGTGGCCGTTCGCCGCCTACTCGCCCGAGTACGTCGCCGTGAAGTGGGCCTTCGAGCACGGCGTGCGCGTCGAGCTCATCGACGTCCCCGTCGGCATGACGCTCGCGCCGTTCGAGGGCGCCCCGGTCGGCCACGACGACGTCGAGGATCCCGGCGGCCACGAGAGCGGGAGCGAGGCGGAGCACGGCGAGGGCGAGGGCGACGACGGCGCGGCGGGGGCGCAGGAGAGCCTCTACGACGCGTGCGCGCGGGCCCGGGGCTTCCGCTCGTTCGAGGAGTTCTGGGAGGCCTCGTTCGAGGCGCCCCGCTACGAGCCCGGGTCGTTCCGCGAGGCGCTCCTCGCGTACGCGGACCTCGTGCGCGGCGATGGAGACCGGCTTGTCCACCGGGCGCGCGACGCGTACATGGCGCGGCGTCTCCTCGAGCGCATGGGGTCGGACCTCGCCCCGCGCGAGGTCGCGGCCGTGCTCGGCGCGGCGCACGCCGCGGCGTTCGTGGCGCGCGACGTCGATCCCGCGCTGGAGGCGCGGCTGCCGGCGCCGGTGCCGTGCGCCGTGACGCTGATCCCGTTCAGCTTTCCGCGGCTCTCCGAGCAGCTCGGCTACGGCGCGGGCAACCGGGCGCCGCAGTACTACCAGCGCGCGCACGACGCGGGCGGCGACTTCCGGCGCGCCACCCTCGAGGTGCTGATCGACTTCACCGAGCACCTCCGCCTCCGCGGCTTCATGGCCTCGCTGGCCGACACCATCGAGGCCTTCCGCCTCGCGGTCACGCTCGCCGAGCTCCGCGGCAAGGCGGAGCCCGGCCTCGACGAGGTGCGCGAGGCGACGATCGCCACGATGTGCCGCGGCGACGCCACGCACGTCGACGGGTTCCTGTGGCCGGCGGTCATCGGGCGCAACGTGGGTCGCGTCGGGGGCGGCATCGGCAAGAACTCGCTCCAGGAGGAGTTCTGGCGCGAGGTGCGCGAGCGCAGGCTCCCCGCCACGGACGCGCCCGAGTCGTTCCGGCTGTCGCTCACCAACGAGGTGGAGGTCGGCACGAGCGTGCTGCTGCACCGGCTCCGCATCGCGAAGATCCCCTACGCGGCCTACGCCGGCGCGCGGCGCGCCGGGGGCGCGGGCGCTCGTGGACGGCGGCGCGGCCAGGCGGCGCAGGAGACGCCGCCGGACGAGCTGCTCGGGCAGCTCAGCGAGACCTGGGAGGCGCAGTGGACGCCGTCCACCGACGTGGCGCTCGTCGAGAAGATCGTCCTCGGCGACACGCTGGAGCAGGTGGCGACGCGGCTGCTCGAGGAGGACCTCGCGGCGTGCCACACGACCGGCGAGGCCGCCGACGTGCTCTTGAACGGCGTGCTTGCGTCGAGCGCCCGCGCGGTGGCCGCGGCGCTCAGGGCGTGCGACCAGTTCGCCGCGGGCGACAGCGATCTGCCGTCGCTCGCCAGGGCGTGCCGCGCCTTCGCGGGGCTCGCGTCGTTCGGGTCGTCGCGGTCGCTGTCGTCGCTCGGCGACGGGGTGATCGCGCCGATGCTCGAGAAGACGTTCGCGCGCGCGGTGCTGCGCGTGCACGGCGGCTGCACGGGCAGCGACGAGGCGGTCGCCGCGGCCAAGGAGGCGCTGCGCACGCTGCACGACGTGGCGCTGTCGCAGCCGATCGTCGACCGCGCGGCGTGGCTCGCCGCGGCGCGAGAGCTCGTGGACAGCGACGCGGTGAACCCGTCGGCGTCCGGCATGGCCTGCGGGCTGCTCTATCTGGCGCAGGCGATCGACGACGCCGAGGTGGCGCGGATCGTCGGCCTGCGGCTCGGGGGCGCGACCCCGCCCGAGGCGGCGGCGTCGTTCCTGGCCGGCTTCCTCGAGGTGAACGCGCTCGTGCTCGTGAAGAGCCGCCCTGTGGTCGAGGCGCTCGACGCCTTCCTCGGGGGCATCGCGCCCGAGCGCTTCAAGGACACGCTCCCGGTCCTGCGGCGCGCGTTCGCGGCGCTCGGGGCGACCGAGCGGCGGTACCTGCTCGAGAACGTGCTCGCGGCGCGCAAGCTCGGGGACAAGGCCCGCGCCGCGCAGGCCGTGCTGCTGGAGAAGGACCGCGAGAAGCTGAAGGAGATGAGCGAGGACCTCTCCCAGGCGATGGACGACCTGGACGATCTGCTCTGACGGCGGGCTCTGGCGACGCGTTTAGCGACTCGACCCACCCACGAGGTCGCCGACCCGGGCCTCGCCATCACGGATCCCACGTGGGAGGAGGGTTGAAATCCGACCACCACGGCCGCGCGATGAGATCGTCTGGAAGCCAGCACGTTCGAGCGCTACGAGAGCTGCCTGCCCAGGGAGCTGATGGCCACGACCTCGAGCCCCATCGCCTCTCGTGCTCTCTCGACCAGCGCGAGCGCCCGCTCGCTCGTGTCGCAGCGAGCCACACAGAACGGCGCTCCGATCGGCGGCGCCATCTCGCGGATCCAGAGGCCCTCGCCCTCAAGGCTCGACACGAGGGGGTCCGTGCGCTCGCGGACGGGTCGAAGCCCGAGCCGCGCTGCGATGAGCCCTCGCCGCACGGGCACATCCAGCGGAAAAGCGAGCGCTATGTCGAGCTGCTCCGCCGCCGCGAGACCGTCCTCCACCGCGCGGATCTCGAGCCATGTCCGGATCTCGCCTGCCGCGAAGCTCATCGTGTCGACCTTGCGCGCGTAGGACCACGATCCAAGCTCCGACGGCTACGGGAACTTCAATGTTCCCCCGCAGGTATAGCTGGTGAACGAGTAGGGCTGGGCCCTCGCGAGCGAGACCTTCCCGTCGAGGTTGCCATCATCGCAATAGATGAGGGTGTAATCCACGCTGCTCACCGGGACCTCGAAAGAATAGACGCAAAGGTCCTCGACGTAGCGATTGACGGTGATCTCCGCCCAGTCATCCGTGCTGAGGCTGCCCGAAGAGTTATCGTAGACCCGGATGACCGTCCCAGGCTGCACTCGGAACAGCCTGATGGATTTGGCTTCGTCGTTCACCCATCCCGATCCGCTGCTGTTGGGCATCGACAGATGCGAGTCGTTGTACACATACCAGCCGACCTGGTCTCCGCGGCAGCCGTTGTCCTCCCAAAACGTGATGACCGGGGGGGCGAGGCTCGCGCTGCCTCTGGCTCCTCGATCGAGGGTCGAGAGCGCCTCGTCGGTGTCGTCCGTCGCCTCAGTCTCCTCATCGAGGTTACCCTGCGGCTCGATCACGTCGGGCTGGCTTCCCTGGTCGACGGCGCACGCGGGAACAGTCATGAGGGCGAAGAGCCCGAGCACAGACGACAGAATACCGTGTTTGCGGTGCATGCGATACCTCCATTGGCTTGCGCTCCGCGAGAGCGCTTTGTTTCGCGCCGGATGAGCAATCGTCGTGCCTGTACCGAGAACGCGTCGTCGCGACCGCCCTCGCTCTGGGCTGCGCGGCCATGCTGCAGCCGGTGGTCATCGTCAGGGTGCCGCCGCTCGCCGCCGTGCCCGAGGCGCCGGCGCAGGAAAGCTCGCCGGCACGCGGGGCGCGGGAGGTCCAGGGCGGCGAGGGCTAGAGCTACGTCATCACGATGCGCGAGGAGCAGGGCGCGCGGATCCGGGCAGGTTGCGCCGACTCTGCTCAATGTTGCGCCGACTCGACACAAGGTCGCGCGCCGACGCTGCTCTACGTAGCGTCGCTCTTCTCCGAGCGGCCGCCTTCGCCGGCTACGCGGTCACGCGCGAGTTGGACGAGCGCCGCGTCCAGTGGGCGGCCGACGACCTGGTCCGGAATCGCCCCGCGCTGTCCCGCCGGCACCCCGACCCCGCCGAGGCGTTCGCGGCGTTCATGGCGGGCGCGGCGAAGCCCTGACGCGGCGCTGCCTGTCTCACGCCGATACCGGGACTATACTCGCGTCGTGCCCACCGCCGACGAGATCACGAAGCACCACGAGCCCGCGCCCGACCGAGACCCCTGGGTGAACGGCCCACCCGAGCCTCGGCCGATCGTCATCGTCGACTACGACGAGCGCTGGCCGCGGCTGTTCGACCTGGTGGAGCGGAAGATCCGCGCCGCCCTCGGCGACGCCGCGCTCGGGATCGAGCACGTCGGCTCGACCTCGGTGAAGGGGCTCCCCGCCAAGCCGACGATCGACGTCGACCTCACCGTCGCCGATCCCACGGACGAGCTCGCGTACGTCCCCGCCCTGTCGAGCGCCGGATTCACGCTGGTCATCCGCGAGCCGGAGTGGCACGAGCACCGGTGCTTCCAGCTCGCCGAGCCGAGCAGCAACGTGCATGTCTTCGGCCCCGGCTGCCCGGAGGTGATCCGGCACCGCATGTTCCGGAAGTGGCTCACGGATCATCCGGAGGATCTCGATCTCTACCGCCGCGCGAAGCTCGCGGCCGCGGCCGAGATCTCGGCGGGGAGCGGCCTGGTGATGGACTACAACAAGCGCAAGGAGCCCGTGATTCGCGCCATCTACGAGCGGATGTTCCGCGCGCACGGCCTCCACCGCTGACGGCCGGCCGGACGGCTCGCGCATGGGATCGTCGTCCCCGACGGCGGCTGTCGCACACGACGGCGGCCACGCTGCCCGGAAATCCGGATTCGGTGCCAGCTGATTGAGACGTTATCCGTACGCGCAGCGGAGGTTCTGCGGAGCAGCCAGAATTCAACGCCAAGACGCAAAGGCGCAAAGGCGCAAAACGACGGAGGGGAAATGAACGAGGACGAGATGGCTACGATCGTCGTCGATCACGGCGATCGAGGTGCATCGCAACCCTGGAGGTCCGGGGCGGCTCCGTGGTCAACGGAGCGCAGGAATGATTTCCCCCTCTCCCTTGCCTTTTTGCGCCTTTGCGCCTTGGCGCCTTTGCGCCTTGGCGCCTTTGCGCCTTTGTGCCTTTGCGCCTTGGCGTTAAATTCCGGCTTCTCGCTGCG
>JAICEP010000476.1 GCA_025924095.1 Sorangium sp. | reverse complement strand
CGACGGGAATACAGCGCCGCGTACTCCGCCGCGCCACCGTTCGAGCGCCGCGCGGTACGATGCGCGAAACGCACGCACGGCGGCGGCAGCGATTCGCCATGCATCCCCCTGCTCGCGGCCGACCGCAAACGTCGGATTGCGACCGCGCAGCGCCTCGAAGCTCGTGGCGCGTTCGTAAGGGGAGACGTTCCTGGCGCGCGCAGCGCCAAGGACGCGCATCCCTTGCCGCTCCACCTCCTCGCGGGCCTGCGCTTCGTGTCGCTCGAGCTCCGCCGCGACCTCGCATCGAAAGGCGTCGCCGCCGTCCTGCTCGATGGCGGGGGGCAGTGCGAGCGTGAGCGCTACTTCCTCGGGCCACTGCGGATTTTTTGGATCGAGATATGCCGCGGGCCGCAGCGCGCGCAGCACGCCGCAGCCGAGCTCGTCCACATCCACCTTGGCGCCCGGCCACTCACGCGCATGTCGGACCAGGCCAGCGGCCACCGGGTTCGCGAGGACGTAGGCGATCTTCTCCACCACCGCCGCGCGCGTCAGCAGCCGTACCACGCTCGTGGCCTCGTGATCCCACACTGGCCCTTCCCACGTGCGGAGCACCTTCGTTCCGAGCGCGACGATGCGATGGAAGAATTGCAAGAAGCGCGGTAGGACGCCCATCGTATCGGTCACGACGAGGTGCAGGTGCGTTGACATCGCGCAGAGCGCGTGGACTTCGATACCGAAGCGGCGCGTCGAGACTGCGAGGGAGTAGAGCAGGAGCTGGGTGATGGCTGCATCCGGGCGGAAGAGCAGATGCCTGCGCAGTACGCGACGGGTGATGAGGTAGGTAGCGCCTGCAGCAATTTCGCGGGGCTGGCTCATGACCGGCGTACACTGACAAAGGCCGTGCCGGGGGTTGCGGCGAATAATTCCAAGGCTTTACCTCGCCCCATGGGTGGCGCCGCCAGGCGGTCCGCCACCTGGCAGTTCTCTGGGCTCGCCCAACCTGCGGTTGCTCCTCCAACCTGGGCTGCCGCGTCAACCTCCTTAACCCGTCAACCTACCTCCTGCCTCCCCTCCTCCTCCTCCCCCCACCCTCCTCCCCAATCTGGGTCGGCACCTGGGTCGGGTCACCGGCCGGGGTCACCGGCCAGCGCAACCTGGGTCGGGTCGCCGCAACCTGGGTCGGGTCGCCGGTCGCCTGCGGGTCGCCGGCCAGCGCAACCTGGGTCGGGTCGCCTGCGCCCCTGGCCGGCCGCCCCGGAGCGGTTCCCCCGGGCCCCTTCCCGCCGCCTTCGCACGCCCGCAACTACAAGATTTTACATGCATTTCCGCGAAGGCTCGCCCCGGTCGCATTTGACAGGGCGAAACGCTTGCACTACGAGCCGACATGGCATTCATCTACGATGAGCCGAGCAGGACCTTTGGCGAGTACCTGCTCGTCCCGAATCTGACGACGAAGGACTGCGTCCCTGCGAACGTCGACCTCACGGCCCCGGTCGTCCGGTTCAAGGCCGACCGGGGCGCGAGCCCGCCGGACCCGAAGCGCGCGCCGCTCACGATCAACGTCCCGATCACCAGCGCGTTGATGCAGTCGGTCTCGGGCGCCGATCTCGCGATCGCGCTCGCGCGCTGCGGCGGCCTGTCGTTCGTGTACGGCTCGCAGGGCATCGAGGAGGAAGCCGCCATGGTGCGGCGCGTGAAGAACTACAAGGCCGGGTTCGTCGTGAGCGACTCGAACCTGCGCCCCGACGCGACGCTGGGCGACGTGCTCGCGCTGACCGATCGCACAGGCCACTCCACGATCGCGATCACCGAGGACGGCACCCCCACGGGCAAGTTCGTCGGCATCATCACGAGCCGCGATTACCGGCTCGGCAAGACGCCGCTCAGCACGCCCGTGCGCGAGATCATGACGCCGTTCAAGTCGATCCACTGCGGCAAGGTCGGCGTCGATCTCCAGGAGGCCAACGAGCTCATCTGGCGCCACAAGCTCAACACCCTGCCCGTCATCGACGAGCGACAGCACCTGCAATACCTGGTGTTTCGCAAGGACTACGAGTCGCACCAGGCGCACCCGCTCGAGAACGTGGACCACGAGAAGCGGCTGATCGTCGGCGCCGGCATCAACTCGCGCGACTACAAGGACCGCGTGCCCGCGCTCGTGGAGGCGGGCGCCGACGTGCTCTGCATCGACTCGTCGGATGGCTATTCGGAGTGGCAGCGCGACACCATCGCCTTCGTGAAGTCGCACAGCAAGCCTGCCTATATCGGCGCCGGCAACGTCGTCGATCGCGAGGGCTTCCTCTACCTGGTCGAGGCCGGCGCCGACTTCGTCAAGGTCGGCATCGGCGGCGGCTCGATCTGTATCACCCGCGAGCAGAAGGGGATCGGCCGGGGCCAGGCGTCGGCCGTGATCGAGGTGGCCAAGGCGCGCGACGAGTACTTCCAGCGGACCGGCATCTACGTGCCGATCTGCTCCGACGGCGGCATCAGCCAGGACTACCACATCACGATCGCGCTCGCGATGGGCGCCGACTTCGTGATGATGGGCCGCTACTTCGCGCGCTTCGACGAGGCGCCCGGGCGCAAGGTCCGCGTGAACAACCAGTTCATGAAGGAATACTGGGGCGAGGGGAGCAACCGCGCGCGCAACTGGCAGCGCTACGACCACGGCGACGCCAGCAAGAAGAAGGACCAGCTCGAGTTCGAGGAGGGGGTCGACAGCTACGTTCCGTATGCCGGCAAGCTGAAGGACACCCTCGACGTCACGCTCGCCAAGGTGCGCTCGACGATGTGCAACTGCGGCGCCGTCTCGCTGCGCGACCTGTACATGCGCGCGCGCCTGACCGTCGCCTCCGCGGTCAGCATCCACGAGGGCGGCGTCCACGACGTGACGCTGAAGGACACGCGCAGCAGCCCGCGCGAGGCCTGAGCCTTCCGGAGGCCCCGGCCTCTCCTGCCCCCGCTGCTCGCCCACGATCCGCCTCGGCGTCCGCGCCGGCGCCGCGCAACGCGCGAGCGCTGCGCCTGCTACGCCCGGAGAAGCGCCCGCGTCCGCTGCTCCGCGCGGCGCCCTTCGGCCGCCAGCCGGTCGATGAAGCGCTCGATGACCGGATTGCGACGGAAGTTTTCACGCGTCATCAGCTCGACGGGCAGCGGCTCCACCTCGGCGACCTCCACGTCCAGCCGCGAGCGCGCAACCTCGGTCAGCGCGAGCGCCGGCGCGAGGCCGATGCCGAGCCCCCCCGACACGTACGACACGAGGAGCGACACGCTCGACACGTCGATCGTCGAGATCGGCCGGATCCGCTCGCGATCCAGGTAGGCGTCGAGCATCCGCCGCCCCACGCTGCCCGGCGCCAGCCGGAGCAGCGGCTCGTGCCGGAGGCGCTCGCGCAGCGCCGGCGCCTTGCCCTTGAGCCGCGGCCCCACCCAGAGAAACGGCTGCACGAACAGCGGCTGCTTCACGAGGTCGCCGCCCGCCGAGGACGCCGACGCGAGCCCCAGGTCCACCTCCCCGCGCTCGACCCACCGCGCCGCGTCGATCGAGTTCGCCGTCGTGATCGCGAACCGCACCGGCGCGCGCTTGTCGAGCATCTGCCGGATGACCGGCACGAGCAGCCCCTTGCCGAGGTAGTCGCTCGCCGCGAGGCGCAGCGTCGTCGACGGCTCCCCCGCCAGCTCCGAGAGCAGCTCGAACACCCCCTCCGCCTGGTCGAACAGCCGCGTGATCGCGCCAAGCGCGGCCTCGCCCGCCGGGCTCAGCCGCACCCCGCGCCCGTCGCGCTCGAACATCGCCACCCCGAAGTGCTCCTCCACCCGGCGCACCTGCTGGCTCACCGCCGACGGCGTCTTGTGCAGCCGCCGCGCCGCCTCGGCGACCGAGCCCGACCGGGCCACCAGCAACACATCCTCGAGCGCGGGGAGGAGCGACGCATCCATGTAGCACTACTTAACTCATCGTGAAAAAAGTTTCATTCGACTTAATTCTCCCCTGCCCGCATAGTCCTCCCGCCTGCCCGACGCCGGATCGCCGGCTCGGGGCGCGGCGGCCGTCTCCGGAGAGGCAGCCGCCGCGCCCCGGCGCCTGCGCTCGGGCCGGTCCGCTTCGCACGCCGTTCCCTTCAGCCGCGTTCAGCCGCATCGCGAGAGGCCATCATGGGTAAGAGTCTCTATGACAAGGTTTGGGACCTCCACAAAGTCCGCACGTTGCCGAGCGGCGAGGACCAGCTCTTCATCGGCCTTCACCTGATCCACGAGGTGACGAGCCCCCAGGCATTCGGGATGCTCCGCGACCTGGGCCTGCGCGTGCGCATGCCCGAGCGGACGTTCGCGACCCTCGACCACATCGTCCCCACCGACAACCGCAAGCGGCCGTTCAAGGACGCGCTGGCCGAGGGGATGGTCGACGCGCTCAGGAAGGCGTGCACCGAGCAGGGGGTCACCTTCTTCGATCTCGAGTCCGGGCGGCAGGGCATCGTGCACATCATCGGGCCCGAGCTCGGCCTCACCCAGCCTGGCATGACGATCGCGTGCGGCGACTCGCACACCTCGACGCACGGCGCGTTCGGCGCGATCGCGTTCGGGATCGGGACGACGCAGGTGCGCGACGTCCTCGCCACGCAGACGCTGAGCCTCCAGCGGCTCAAGGTCCGGCGGATCCAGGTCGAGGGCAAGCTCGGCCCGGGGGTCTACGCCAAGGACATCATCCTCGAGATCATCCGCCGGCTCGGCGTGTCCGGCGGCACGGGCTACGCGTACGAGTACGGCGGCTCGACCATCGAGGGGTTCTCGATGGAGGAGCGGATGACCCTGTGCAACATGTCGATCGAGGGCGGCGCCCGGGTCGGGTACGTCAACCCGGATCAGACGACGTTCGATTACATCAAGGGCCGTCCGTACGCCCCGAAGGGCGAGGCGTGGGAGGAGGCGCTCGGGTACTGGCGCTCGATCGCGTCGGACGAGGACGCGCGTTACGACGATGTCGTCCGGATCGACGCGAGCGCGATCGCGCCGACGGTCACGTGGGGCATCACGCCGGGCCAGGCGATCTCGGTGAAGGAGAAGGTCCCGGCGGCCGAGGACGCGGCGAACGAGTCCGAGCGGGCGCTGATCCGCGAGGCGCTCGAGTACATGCGCCTCGAGGGCGGCAAGCCGATCGAGGGGACGAAGATCAACGTCGCGTTCATCGGCAGCTGCACGAACGGCCGCCTCTCGGATTTCCGGGAGGTCGCGCGGCGCATCGTGGGGCACAAGGTCGCGGCGCACGTGCGCGCGCTGGCGGTCCCCGGGTCGATGGAGGTGGCGCGCGCGGCCGAGGCCGAGGGGCTGGATCGGGTCTTCCGCGAGGCTGGCTTCGAGTGGCGCGAGCCGGGCTGCTCGATGTGTCTGGCGATGAACCCCGACAAGCTCATCGGCGACGAGCTGTGCGCGTCCTCGTCGAACCGCAACTTCAAGGGCCGGCAGGGGAGCCCCACGGGCCGCACCGTGCTCATGAGCCCGGTGATGGTGGCCGCCGCCGCGGTTCGCGGCGAGATCGCCGATGCTCGTGACGTGTTCGGAATCTGACGACGCTCGCACCCGAGGGAGATCTCCATGGCACTCGACTTGATCCAATCCGTCACCGGCCGCGCCGTTCACGTTCCTGGGGACGACATCGACACGGACCGCATCATCCCGGCGCGCTTCCTCAAGTGCGTCACCTTCGACGGCATCGGCGAGCACCTCTTCCGGGACGTGCGCTTCGACGAGCGCGGCGAGAAGCGGGAGCACCCGCTGAACGACCCGCGCTTCGCGGGCGCCGCGATCCTGATCGCCGACCGCAACTTCGGCTGCGGGTCGTCGCGCGAGCACGCGCCGCAGTCGATCTCCAAGGCCGGCTTCAAGGCGGTCATCGCCGAGAGCTTCGCCGAGATCTTCTTCGGCAACTCGACGACGCTCGGCATCCCTTGCGTCTCGGTGGGCCCCGAGCACCGCGCCGCGCTCGTGGCCCGCGTGAGCGCCGACCCCACGACGCTCGTCACGATCGACCTGCAGGAGCAGGTCGTCCGGGCGGGGGGCGATCTCGCGGTGCCGTTCACCATCAAGCCGGGGGCGCGCGAGTCGCTGCTCCGGGGCACGTGGGACCCGATCGCCCAGCTGCTCGAGGGGGCGGACGAGGTCCAGAAGGTGGCGGCGCGGCTGCCGTACGTGCAGCGCGCCGCGGCGCAGTAGCCCCGCGCACGATCGCCGTTTCGCCGGGCACCTCCGGGCACCTCAACCTGGGTCGGGCACCTCAACCTGGGTCGGGCACCTCACCCTGGGTCGGGTCGCCACCTGGGTCGGGCCGCCACCTCGGGCACCTCCACCTGGGTCGGTCGCCGCGGGCACCTCAACCCGGGTCGGGGTCGCCGCCGCCGCCTCAACCCGGGTCGGGTCG
>JAICEP010000475.1 GCA_025924095.1 Sorangium sp. | reverse complement strand
GTCTCCCGGTTATAGCGCTTGCCGTGGCAGACGTCGCAGGCGACGTAGAGGTCGGGGAGGAAGTGCATCTCGACCTTGGTGACGCCGTCGCCCTGGCACGCCTCGCAGCGGCCGCCCTTCACGTTGAACGAGAAGCGGCCCGCCTTGTACCCGCGCGTCCTCGCCTCCGGGAGGCCCGCGTAGAGCTCGCGGAGGAGCCCGAAGACCCCCGTGTACGTCGCCGGGTTGGAGCGCGGCGTGCGGCCGATGGGGGCCTGGTCGATCGAGATCACCTTGTCGATGTGCGAGAGGCCCTCGATGCCGTCGCACGCGCCGATCGGGGCGGAGCTCCGGTACAGCTCGTTCTTCGCGGCCGGCAGGAGCGTGTCGACGATGAGGCTCGACTTGCCCGAGCCCGACACGCCGGTGACCGTGCAGAAGAGGCCGACCGGGATCTCGGCCGTCACGTTGCGGAGGTTGTGCGCCCGCGCGCCGGCCACGCGGATGAAGCGCCCGTCGGGCTGCAGGCGCTTCGTGGGGATCGCCAGCTGCTTCTTGCCGCTGAGGTACGGGCCCGTGATCGACGCGGGATCGGCGCTCAGCTCCTCCGGCGTGCCCTGCGCCACCACGTTGCCGCCGTGCACCCCCGCGCCCGGGCCCATGTCCACGACGTGGTCGGCCGCGAGGATGGCGTCGCGGTCGTGCTCGACGACGATCACGGTGTTGCCGAGGTCCACGAGCCGCCGGAGCGCCTCGAGCAGGCGCGTGTTGTCGCGCGCGTGCAGGCCCACCGAGGGCTCGTCGAGCACGTAGAGCACGCCGACGAGCGCGGCCCCGATCTGCGTCGCCAGGCGGATGCGCTGCCCCTCACCGCCGGAGAGCGTCTGCGCGGAGCGGTCCAGCGTGAGGTAGTCGAGCCCGACGTCGATGAGGAAGCCGAGGCGCGCGATCACCGCCCGCAGCAGCGGCTCGGCGATCGCGCGCTCGCGCGGAGCGAGCCCGCTGTCGGCCGGGGCCTCGCCCGCGGCGGCTCGGTCGCCGGAGGGCCGCGGCGCCCCCTCCTTGGGCGGCATGAGCCCATCGAGGAAGACCCGCAGCGTGCGCAGCGGCAGGGTGCCGACGTCCGCGATGTTGCGATCGCCGAGGCGCACGGCGAGCGCCTCCGGGCGCAGGCGCCTGCCGTCGCAGGCATCGCACACCCGCGTGATGACGAAGCGGCCGAGCTCGTCGGAGAGCGCGGCGCTGTCCTCGTCGAGATCGGCCTCCTCCTCGTCGGCGAGGGCGGGCTCGCCGCTGCTCAGCAGGCGCTCGAGCCGCGGGATGATCCCCTCGTAGGCCGCCTTCTTCTTCCCCCGGCCGCCGGCGCCCTGGGCGTCGCTCCCGTCGAGGATCGCCTGCCGCACGCCCGCCGGCAGCTTCGCCCAGGGGACGTCCGGATCGCAGCCGAGCGTGCTGACGGCGCGCTCGGTCTCCGTCGCGAGCGAGAGCGAGCCACGGCGCCCCCACGCCACCACGGCGCCCTCGCGGATCGTTCGCCGCGGATCGGGGACCACGCGCTCGGGATCGATGCGGGTCCGCGCGCCGATGCCGTCGCAGGCGGGGCAGGCGCCGTGCGGGCCGTTGAAGGAGAACATCCGCGGCTCGATCGGCGGCAGGGAGATGCCGCAGTCGATGCACGCGAAGCGCTCGCTCATCCAGAGCGGCTCGATCTTCATGCCGTCGCTGGAGATGTCGGCGAGCAGCCTGCCTTCGCCCAGCTTGAGGGCGAGCTCGACCGAGTCGGTGAGCCGACCCTTGATGCCCTCCTTGACCACGATCCGGTCCACGACCACGTCGAGGTCGTGGGCGCGCGTTCGGTCGAGGACGATCTCGTCGCCGAGGTCGACGATCTCGCCGTCGATGCGCGCGCGCACGAACCCCTCGCGGCGCAGCCGCTCGATGTCGAGCTTCAGCTCGCCGCGCCGGCCCCGCGCGATCGGCGCCATGATCGTGACCCGCGTCTTGTCCCCGAGATCGAGGATGCGGTCGACGATCTGCTGCACGGTCTGGGCCTCGATCCGCTTGCCGCACGCGGGACAGTGCGGGGTGCCGACCCGCGCGAAGAGCAGGCGGAGGTAGTCCGAGATCTCGGTCACCGTGCCGACGGTCGAGCGCGGGCTCTTGGCCAGCGCGCGCTGCTCGATCGCGATCGCGGGCGAGAGGCCCTCGATCGACTCCACGTCGGGCTTGGACAGCTGCTCGAGGAACTGCCGCGCGTAGGCGGAGAGCGACTCGACGTAGCGTCGCTGCCCCTCCGCATAGATGGTGTCGAACGCCAGGGACGACTTGCCCGAGCCGCTCGGACCGGTGATCACCACCAGGCGGTCGCGCGGAAGCGACACGCTGACGTTCTTGAGGTTGTGCTGCCGAGCGCCTCGAACGACCAGTCGATCCATAGGGAGAACCGGAGAGCTATCACACACGGAAGCGGGCGTGGCGCGCTCCTGCTCGTCGCGCCCCGCTCCCCTGGCGCGTCTCCCCGCTTTCCCGGAGGGCGCGTCGCGTTTCCCGCTCGCTCGACGCGCGCGGCGCGTCTTCCCGCTCTTCCGGCGTGCAGCGCGTCGAGACGCACCGCGCCGGACAGGGTCTTCCGGATGTCTTGCAATTCTTCTCACGTCGCTGCGCCGCGAGCTGGATTATGAGGGGGCGCGCGGGGTGACGTGGAAGCGCAACCAAGGAGTCTCTTGATGGCGGTCGGCGCCGGTGCTGCGCTCGGCGCGGTCGCGCTCCTGGCGCGGTACGCCCCCGAGCTGGACGCGCTGCTGCTCATGCCGCCCGCTCCGCCCGGGCGCTCCGCAGCCCTTCCTGCCGCGCCGCGTTCCATGGGGCCCGCGGCGCCGGCCTCCCCCTCGCCCGGCGCGCCCGCTCGCCCGAGGGAGCCGGGCGCGGGGGAGGCCTCTCCGGGCTCACCCCCGGGGCCGCCCCCGCTTCCGCGGGACGCGAGCCCGCCGGCCTCCGCGGCCCCGCTCGTCGATCCCTTCGCGGACGATCCGGCGGCGCGCGCCGCGTGTCCGGCCGACATGACCCTCGTGGACGGCGATTTCTGCCCGTCTCTCCCGTATGTCTGTGCTCGCGCCGGCGACGGGATCGGCCACGGCTGCGCCGAGTACGCGCGCGGCGCGCGCTGCCGGGCGACCGTGGACCCCCGGCGCTTCTGCATCGACCGCCACGAGTGGCCGAACCGGGTCGGCGAGCTCCCGCGCGTCTATGTCGACTGGTACGAGGCGAAGTCGCTCTGCGCCTCGAGCGGCAAGCGGCTCTGCCGGCGCTCCGAGTGGATCCTCGCTTGCGAAGGACCGAAGCGCCTGCCTTATCCTTGGGGATTCGTGCGCACGCCCAGCCCCTGCAACATCGATCGCGCGGCGATCGCGTTCGACATCGACGCGATGACGGACGAGGCGACCCGCGAGGGCGAGATCACCCGGCTGTGGCAGGCGGATCCGATCGGGTCGCACTCGAGCTGCATCAGCGCCTACGGGGCGTACGACCTGTCCGGCAACGTCGACGAGTGGACCGACAACCTCGCCGATGATCCGGGCACGCCGCGCCCGGCCACGCTCAACGGCGGCTACTGGGGCCCCGTGCGGAACACGTGCCGCCTCACGACGGGGGGGCACGGGCCGACCTTCAGGTTCTACCAGGCCGGCTTCCGTTGCTGCGCGGACACGGTGGACGGCGTCGTCACGCCGCCGCCGCGGCCGTTCATCGAGCGCGACCGCGAGAAGGACGGCGTGTACGACTGACATGCGCGAGCGCCTCGCTTTCGTCGCCGCCCTCGTCGTCGCCGCCCTGGTGAGCGCGCTCCTCTTCGCCCCGCGCTTGCAGCGGCGGCCGGAGCCGCTCGACCTCGCGAGCGCGGCGCCGCAGGCGAGCGTCCCCGCGCCGGAGCCGGCGCCGGCGCCGCCCGCGCTCGCGCCTCCTCCGCCCCCGCCGCTCCCTGCGTACGTGCGCGTCAACCCTGCGAGCGCCACGGCGTGCCTCGATGGGATGGTGCTCGTCGACGGCATCTACTGCCCCTACGTCGGGCACCGCTGCGCGGCGTACATCGACGAGGAGAAGGATATCTGCGCGCGGTTCGAGCCCGAGGTCCTCTGCGAGGGGCGCCTCCAGCACCGGCGATTCTGCGTCGACGTGTTCGAGTACCCGAACATCGAGGGCGTCCACCCGGCGGTGATGGTCAACTGGCTGGATGCGAAGCGCGCCTGCGAGATCGAGGGCAAGCGGCTCTGCTCGGGCGAGGAGTGGGAGTTCGCGTGCGAGGGCCCGCAAATGTGGCCCTATCCCTATGGAATCGCTCGTGATCCCGAGGTCTGCAACATCGACCGGAAGATCGCGATGCCCGTGCTCGAGACGTTCTCCGACCCCTGGAAGATCTCGGCGGAGGTCGAGCGGCTCGACCGCCGGGTCGCGTCCGGCGAGATGCACCGGTGCGTGAGCCCCTTCGGCGTGCGCGACATGACGGGCAACGTCGACGAGTGGGTCAACAACGAGCTGGGCAAGCTGGACGAGCAGCCGTTTCGATCGACGCTGAAAGGCGGGTACTGGGGGCCGATCCGCTCGCGGTGCCGCCCGGTCACCTCGACGCACAACCGGTGGTTCCGCTTCTATCAGGTCGGGTTCCGGTGCTGCGCCGACGCGCTCGACGGGGGCAAGGCCGTGGCCCCCGCCGCCAGGACGGCCCGCATCCCGCACCGCAGCCCGATGGTCGATCCGGGCGGGCGGCAGGGTCCGTGAGGGGATCGCCGCCCGGGCGGGCCTGGCGCGGGCGGCTGCGCGCGCTGTCGCGGCGCGCCGGCCGCGGATGGCGCTGTCGCGAGGGCGATCCACGCCGGACCGCCATGGAGCCACCGAGAACCTTTGACGGCCGAACCGCTCCCCTTCCAACTGCGCGCGGCTTGGACTACGTTGTCGGCCGGTGCGAAAGTGCGCGGCCCCGATGGGGGCTTCGCTCGTGCACCAGGGCCTATAGCTCAATCGGTCAGAGCCCCCGGCTCATAACCGGGCTGTTCCTGGTTCGAGTCCAGGTGGGCCCACGAAAGCCACGAAACACAAGGAGACAAGGAAGCACGTGAGCATCCGCGAGCAGATCGCATTCCTCGAAGAGCTGTCGGCCATCGACAGCGAGATCCGCCGCATCGATGAGCAGCTCGACAAACAGCGCGGCAGCCTGGAAGGGATGCGGTCCGAGCTGAAGCGGCTAGAGGAGCGGCTGAAGGCCGATCGGGAAACCCTGGCGACCATGGAGAAGACACGCTCCGAGCTCGTCATCGAGTTCCGCCAGATGTCGAACCAGATCGAGCGCTCGCGGGAGAAGCTGCAACGCTCCCGCAACGAGCGCGAGTCGAACGCAGCGCAGCGCGAGATCGAGGAGCTGCGCAAGCTGCACCGCGATCGCGAGGAGGAGATCGAGCGCCTGAACTCGGCCTCCGAGGGCGCGCGCGTGGCGATCGAGCAGACGGAGGCGAAGCGCGTCGAGCTCTCTGGGGCGATCGACGGCAGCGCGCCGGGGACACAGGCGTCGCTGGCCGCGCTCGAGGCCGAGCGCGCGCAACGCGCCGAGGCGCGCCAGCAGGTGGTCAGCAAGCTGCCGGTCGTCCTGTACCGTCGCTACGAGTCGATCCGCACTCGCAGGCCCGTCGCGATCGCCCGCACCTACGACGGTACGTGCCTCGGCTGCCACCTGTCTGTGCCGCCGATGATATTCCAGAAGATGCGCCGCCAGGACGAGTTCGAGCGGTGCCCTAACTGCAACCGGATCCTCTACTACATGCCGCCAGAGCCCGCGCCGGGCAGCTCGCCGCCCGCGGACCCCTCCCGCGCCTGACCCCGGGTGCGGATTGAAGACCTGCTCCGCCTGCTTCAGGCTCTTTTCGCAGGACAGCGGCTTCTGCCCGGTCGATGGGCAGCGCCTCATCCCGGTCGCCCAGGCCTCGCCGCCGAGGCACCGGGAGGACCGGCGCGTCGGCGCGACCCTCTGCGGCGGGCGCTACCAGGTCTGGCGCATCGTCGCGGACGGGGGCATGGGGCGCGTCTACCAGGCGCTCGATCTCCAGGTCGGCCGCAGCGTCGCCCTGAAGATCCTCCACCCCGAGGTCGCGCTCGACGAGGTGAGCGTCGAGCGCTTCCACCGTGAGTTCGAGGTCAGCGCATCGCTGCCCCACGAGCACATCGTCGAGGTGCTCGACTTCGGCCGGCTCGCCGACGGTCGGCTGTATCTGGCCATGGAGTTCCTCGAGGGCGAGACCCTCGGCGACGCGCTGGCGCGCGAGCGCGTGCTGCCCATCGGCCAGGTCGTCGACATCCTGGCTCAGCTGGGCGAGGCGCTCATGGAAGCCCACGCGATGGGCTACATCCACCGCGACCTGCGCCCGCGCAACGTGTTCG
>JAICEP010000474.1 GCA_025924095.1 Sorangium sp. | reverse complement strand
CGCCGGCCATGCTGGACGGCCTCGGCTTCGCGTCGAACCGGGCCTCGGGGGCCCCAGGCGCGGCGATCCCGATGCGCCGCGTGGTCGCTCCGCCGCCGGCGGGCCGCGGCGCGGCGCCCCCCGCGCGGGGGGGGGCCGGCGGGCGGCCCCGCCGTGGCGCGGGGGGCGCGGCGGCGCCCCCCGGCCATCGCGGGGCCCCGCCCCGCGGCCCGCCGGCGGCGGAGCGACCACGCGGCGCATCGGGATCGCCGCGCCCGGGGCCCCCGAGGCCCGGTTCGACGCGAAGCCGAGGCCGTCCAGCATGGCCGGCGACGCGTAGACGCCCGGCTCCGCCGCCTCCGGGAGGCACGACGAGAGCTCGATGACGTTCCCGCCCACCACGGAGCCGTCCTCGGTGACCACCACGTCGCCGGCGTGGAGGCAGAAGCGCACGCCGACCCTCCGGTCGCGCCCGCCGGACTTGGCGAGCCGCTCGTACAGCGCGAGCGCGGCCGCGATCGCGCTGCGGCGCGCCTCCTCGGCGCCGCGCTCGTCGCGCGGCCAGTCCGCCGACAGCAGCACGCTGGTGCTCGTGACCGCGAGCGGCGAGAACCCCGCGGTCGCCAGATGGGCGATCGCCTGCGGGAGCACCGCCTCGAAATCGGTCAGGAAAGAGTCGGTGGGGGCCTCGAGCGCCCGGGTCTCGGCGAGGACCTCGACGAGCATCCCGATCGCGAGGCGCCGGATGCGCCCCGCCTCCTTCGCGCCGGCGCGAAGGACCCGCGCCGCGGCGGCCCGCACGTCCTCCAGGAACGCGGTGACGTCCGGATGGCGGCCCGCGGGGTCCTTGCTCATGGCGCGCACCACGATGTCGTCGAACGCCGGATCGACCGGGGCGTGCAGGCTCGGGCGGGGCGGCGCCTGGTGGAGGTGCAGGTGGCGCAGCACGGGGTACGCGCTCGCCGAGAACGGCATGGAGCCCGCGACCATCGTGTAGAGCAGCGCGCCGAGCGCGTAGACGTCGGTCCGCATGTCGACCGGCCGGCTGAGGAGCTGCTCGGGCGACATGAACGCCGGGGTCCCCACGACGTGCCGTGACGAGGTGAGCGAGAGATCCGTCGTGCCGAGCAGCTTCGCGATGCCGAAGTCGAGCAGCACGACCCTGAGCCCCCCGCCCTGATCGCACAGGATCACGTTCGAGGGCTTCACGTCCCGGTGGATGATCCCGAGCGCGTGGACCGCGGCGAGCGCGCTGCAGAGCGGGTCGAGGATCGCGAGCGCCTCGTCCGCCGGGACCCGGCCGCGCGAGAACAGGTGCTGCTCGAGGCTCTTGCCCTGCAGCAGCTCCATCGCGTAGTAGGGCCGCCCGTCGTCGAGCCGCCCGACGTCGAGGATCTCGACGACGTTCGGGTGCCGGATCCGCCCGATCGCGTCCACCTCGCGCTGGAAGCGGAGCACCACGTCGATGCGCGAGATCAGCTCGGCGTGCATGATCTTGACCGCCGCGGGCGCCCCGCTCGTCCCGTGCACCGCGCGGTAGACGACGCCGAACCCGCCTTCGGCGATGACCCCGTCGAGGAGGTACTCGCCCGCCCGCGGCGCCACGGCGATCGGGATGCCCGGACCCTCGCCCGCCAGATCGTGCGTGTCGAGGTTCCATGTCGGCACCGTGCCGGCCGGCGCCTCGCCCGCAGCGGGCGCGTCCGCCGCCGGCGCGGCGGGCGGCGACTCATTGTCTTTGCGGGAGGTCTTCATACATGACAGCGGTTGACTTCGCGCGTTACTGTAGCCCTAAGCCGGTGTCCAACGTGACCGTCGGCTGCCCCGAGATCGAGCCGAATCATGCATCGATGCGCCGTATGTCACGGGCGGCTCGCCGATGGCGCGCCCTGCGCCAGAGACGGCTTCACGCCGCCGCCCGGCGAGAGCGACGCCGTGGCGGCCGCGGCGCCCGCGCTCGAGGGCTTCGCGGTGCTCGGCCCGCTCGGTCGCGGCGGCTTCTCGGACGTCTGGGCCGCGGAGCGGGACCACGACGGCGCGCCGGCCGCCATCAAGGTGGCGCGGCAGTCGGCGTCGAGCCTCCGCGAGCGGTTCCGGCGAGAGGCCTGGCTCCTCGAGCGCGTGGGGGTGCCGCACGTCGCGCAGCTGTACGCCCACGGCGAGCTCGCCGACGGCCGGTCTTACCTCGCGATGGAGCGGCTCTTCGGCCGGACCCTGGCCGAGGAGCTCGCGGCGCTGCGCGCCCCGCTCGACCCCGATCGCGCCGCCGGGCGCGCGGACGCGATCCTCGCGGTGCTCGAGGCGGCGCACGCGACCGGGGTCGTCCACCGCGATCTCAAGCCGGAGAACCTCTTCCTGCTCGGCTCGAGCGGCCGCGCCGTGCTGCTCGATCTCGGCCTGGCGAAGCTCGCGTCTGCCGACGACCCGCCGGCCACGTCGGTCCACGCGACGCGCGCCGGCGCCATCGTGGGGACGCCGGAGTACATGGCCCCGGAGCAGCTCCGGGGCGACGCCGCGAGGATCGACGCGCGCGCGGACATCTATGCGTTCGGCGTCATCCTGTTCGAGCTGCTCACCCTGCGCCCGCCGTTCGTCGGGGACGAGAACGCCGTCGAGCACGGCCACCTGGCGCTGCGCCCGCCGCGCCCGAGCGACCTCGCGGACGTCCCCGAGGGGCTGGAGGAGCTCACGCTCGCCTGCCTCGCCAAGGACCCGAGCCGCCGCCCGGACAGCGTCGCCGCGCTTCGCCGCACCTTGCACGCCCTGCGCGCGCGCCCGTCCGGCGACACCCTCCCGCCGCCGTCGGCGCCGCGCTCCGCGCCGCGGTCGTCGAGGCCGGGCGATGAGGTCGCGACGGCCGCCTCCGAGGGGCGGCAGCCGGTCGCGCTGCTCTTCGTCGAGGCCGGCGCGGGGCCGGTGATCGCGGCGGTCGGCAGCCGCCGGGGGTTCATCGCGCGGCAGCGGGGGCAGCGCTGCCTCGCCGTGTTCTCCGCGAGGGACCTCGACGACCCGGCCCGCGCCGCCCTCGCCGCGGCGCGCGAGCTCGCGCAGGGCGGCGGCGCGCGCGTGGCGCTGCACCTCGCCAGCGTGCGCCTGCGCCGGGTCGCCGGCGGCCTGCACGCCGCCTACGGCGCCCCCGTCGAGCGCCCCGAGACGTGGCTCCCCGCCGAGCCCTGGCGCGGCCTCGTCATGACCGAGGAGTTCCAGCGCGCGCTGCCCGAAGACGAGCTCGCCCCCACGCCGCCGGACGCCCCGGAGAGCCTGAGCGAGCCGCCACTGCTCGGCCGCGACGACGTGCTCTCGGCGCTCGCCGGCAGCGCGACGGACGCCTTCGACGGGACGTGTCCCGGCCTGTTCACGCTGATCGGCGATGCCGGCCTGGGCAAGACGCGCCTCACGGCCGAGGCCGCCTGCGTCGCCGGCGTGCCGGTCCCGGACGTGCGCGTGGTGGTGGTGCGCGCGCTCCACCCCATCCATGGCGGCGCCGCGCAGGCGGTGCGCGCGCTCCTGCGCGTCGCGCTCGATGCGCCGGACGAGATCCCCGACGATCCGCGGGGTTTCTGCGTGGAGCGGCTCGGCGAGCCGATCGGGGGCGCCACCTGGGAGGCGGTCGCGGCGGCGCTCGGCTGGGCCGGCTCGGGGGGCGAGCGGCTGTCCGGGGCGGCCCGCCACGGTCTGATGCTGGCGCTCGCCGACGCGCTCCGCCAGCGGGCGCGCCGCGGCCCGCTCGCCGTGATCCTCGACGACGCCGATCAGGCGGACGATGTGCTCCTCGATGCCCTGGAGTACGCCACGCTCGACGGCGAGGGCACCCCGCTCTGGGTGGTCGTGACCGCGCGCCCTCGCTTCGAGCAGGCCCGTCCCAGCTGGGGCCAGCGCAACCAGCGCCACACCCGCGTGACGCTTGCGCCGCTCGCGGAGGAGGCGGCGATGGATCTCGCCTCGCGCCTGCTCCTGCCGGCCGAGTATCCGCCCGCGGAGACCCTCCGCCGGCTGGCCGACTGGGCGGGCGGCAACCCGGACTGCCTGCGCCAGATCGTCCGCTCCCTCAAGTACGCGGGGATCGTGCGCCGGCGCGCCAGCGGCGGCTTTTACGTCGCGACCGCGGAGGTCGAGGCGCTGCCGCCCGCGCCGGCGTGGCAGTGGCTCGCGGCGCGGCAGCTCGACGAGCTGCCGGCGGAGCTCGCGGCGTGCGCCCGGGTCTGCTCGGCGCTCGGCATGTCGTTCGATCGCGCCGAGATCGAGGCGGTGCTGGACGGCCTCGAGCGCGCGGGCGGCGCCGGCTCGCTTGTCGACGCGGGCTTCGGGCTGGAGGCGCTCGTCGAGCGGCGGATCCTGCAGCGCGACGGCCAGGGCGGCGCGGGCGGCGACCGGCACGCGTTCCAGAACGCGGTCTTCCAGGAGGCTGTCTACGAGATGTTCGACCCGGCGCACCGCGCCGAGATCCACCGGAGCGCCCTCGAGTACTGGCGGGCGCAGGTGGCGGCCGGCTCGACCGACGGGCTCCGCGCGCTCGCGCGCCACGCGGCCGTCTGCGGCGAGCGCGCCGAGGCCGCCGACGCCTACCTCGCGCTCGGCGACCTCGCGTCCGCGCGGCACCACGCCGTCGAGGCGGACCAGCGCTACGACGCCGCGCTCCACGTCGTCGAGCGGGGCGACGCGCGCCGGCGCGCGCGCGGCCTCGCCGGGCGCGGCAGGAGCCGGTACCGCATGTGCCGCGTCCAGGAGGCGCGCGGCGATTTCGGCGAGGCGCTCGCGCTGGCCGAGGCGCTCGGCGACGCGCACCTCAGGGCGACCCTCCTGCTCGAGGACGCGATCGCGCTCGACTGGGCCTTCGACTTCGACGAGTCGGCGCGCCGGGTGGAGGAGGCGCGGCCGCTCGTCGACGCGGAGCGCTCGCCCGAGCTCGCGTTGCTCCTCCGGGTCGCCGAGGGCCGGACCTTGTGGCGGCGGGGGCGGCTCGATGCGTCGATCGCGGAGCTCACCGACTGCGCCGGGCGCGCCGCGGCGTCGGGACACTACGACGCGCGCGTCCTCGCCCTGCTCATGCTGTCGTTCCTGCTCGCGTCAGCGGGCCGCCGCGAGGAGGCCGAGCGGGCCTTCGGGGATCTCATCACCCTGCTCTCGGCGGCCGGCGATCGATTTCACCTCTGCGCGGCGTACATCAACCGCATCGCGCTGTGGGCCTGGAGGTGGTCTCTGCCGGGCGCGGTCGACGACCTCCGCCGGGCCGTCGATCTCGCGCGCGAGATCGGCAATCCGTGGCTCGAGAAGATGGCTTCGTACAACGTCGCGGTGCTGCTTCACTGGAGCGACAGGCAGCGCGAGGCGCTCGCGCTCGCGCGGCGCGCCCGGTGGCTGGAGGAGCAGGCCTCGGAGCGCCCGATGCCCCAGACGGCGATTCTGCTCGGGCAGATTCACCTCGTCCTCGACGAGTACGAGCAGGCGAGCCAGCTCGCCCTGTGGATCGAGCGATCCTGCGTCCTCGGGCCGGGCGACGTCCCGGACTACACGTTGCTCAAGCTCGTGCTCTCCGAGGTCGGTCTCCGGCCGGCCAACTGGCCGGCCAACTGGCCGGCCAACTCATCCTCTGTCTCGTGGAGCGAGGCAATCCAGCTCGCGAAGGACCAGCCCTTTGTCGAGAACACGCTGCTGCTCCTCTACTGGCGTGCTCGAATGGCGCTTCGTCGGGGACACACCGCGGAGGCCGAGGAAGCGCTCGCGAGCGCGCGGGAGCGCCGCGGCGAGAGCCCCATGTGGCTGTCCCGCTTCGGCGAGCTGGAGCGCAGGCTGGAGGAGGGGTCCCGGGCTCCGGACGTTCGTTCAACCCTGCCGGCCTGACCCGACAAGGGTTGTTTCCGCGCCGCGTTCGGGCGAGTCCGGATATCCGTGCAAGCAGTGTATACCGCTTTTCAGTATTGCGCGTCTTCCTGGAAAGTGAAATACTGCGCGTTTAAGAAAGAACGAGATTGTCGGCGTGTGTCTACCGCTGTAATCATCTCGAAGGAGCGCGGAATGTCCTCGATTCGCTTCGTCGCAGTGTGTCTTCTTGGCGCCTGTGTGCTCACGGCTGGATGTGTCGGGCCAGCGGACGTCGAGCCGGTCGAGACGGCGGAGATGCCGCTCAGGCCTCGCACGGTGGTGCCCATCGGCGCGAACGGCCTGGATCCCGCCCACTTCTGGGCGCCGGCGAACCGTGCGGCGTTCCGGGCGCTCGGCGGCGCTGCGCTCGCCGGCGCCGGCGGCGTCCTTGTCGCGACGCAGCTGCTCGGCACCGATGGCGGGAAGAGCGTGCTCGACTACACGGTGCGCTGCGCGCTGTCCGCGGATCAGGTCGTCTACGGGCCGGGCGGCGATGTGTTTTCCGGTGCCTTTGGATTCGCGCCGGGGTGGACCGGTCGTGCTCTCAACACCTCGGAGCAGCGCTG
>JAICEP010000473.1 GCA_025924095.1 Sorangium sp. | reverse complement strand
GTGCGCCGCGAAGGCGTGCGCGGAGCCGTCCGAGCCGCTGCCGGACACGCACCTCCCGCGGTGCTCGGCCGACACGCTGCCGTGCATCGACGCGTGCACGGTGAGCTCGTGCGTCGACGACTGCTTCGAAGCGGACACCACGATTCCCCGCATGTTCGACGGGGTATGGGACGACTGCGCCGGCTGCGTCGACTATCAGGTCCAGGCCTGCGCGGCGCGGAGTTGCCAGCCGAGCCTGTCTGCGGCGTATTGCTGCATCGAGGAGCGCTGCGGCGGGACCCTCGACAGCGCGTGCGAGGACCGATGCGCCGTGGAGCTCGACGAGTACTATCGCTGCTCCGACGCGACAGACTGCGGCTTCTTCCTAGAAGCGGAGGAGCCGCGCTCCTGTTTCCCCTGAGGCGCCCTCGTGCGCGAGCAGCCACCGCTTGCGCGGGAGGCCGCCCGCGTAGCCCGTGAGGTCCCCGCGGGCGCCCACGACGCGATGGCAAGGGATGACCAGACAGACCGGGTTCCGACCGTTGGCCAGGCCCACGGCGCGTGACGCCGACGGCTGCCCCAGGGACGCCGCGACCTCGCCGTAGGCGCGCGTCGCGCCCGGGAGGATGCGCTGGACCTCCGCCCAGACGCGGCGCTGAAACGGCGTGCCGCCGGGCTCGACCGGGACGCCCGAGAGCGCGCCGAGATCGCCCCGCCAGTAGGCCCTCAGCCGGCCGGAGAAGCCGTGAGGATCGGCGGCGCTGCGCAGCAGGACCGCGCCGTACCGCGCCTCCAGCGAGGCGCGGAGGCGGGGCCCGTTATCCGCGAACTCGAGCCCGTGGACCATGCCGCCCCCGGCCGCGAGGAGCATGACCCCGAGCGGCGACTCGACCTCATCCAGCAAGAGATCCATTCGATACCTCCCTCTCCGCGGGCCGCGCGCCCCGCGCGTCCGCCATCCACAAGAGCATCGCCGCGTAGGCGCGCCACGGGCGCCACGCCTCCGCCATCGCCAGGAGATCCGCGCCGGAGACGCCGCCGAGCGCGCGCCGCAGGCCGAGATCGGTGGCCGGGAACGCGTCCGGCTCGCGCAGCGCCCGCATCGCGACGTACTGGGCGGTCCACTCGCCGACGCCCGGCACGCGGCAGAGCGCGCGCACGGTCTCCTCCAGGCCGCGCGAGGCGTCGAGCGCGACCTCGCCGCGGGCCACGTGCGCCGCGAGGGAGGTGATCGCCGCCGCGCGCGCCCGCGGCACGCCGAGGTCCGAGAGGTCGGCCGCGGCGAGCGCCTCGGGCGTCGGGAAGACGAGGCGGAGGCCCTCGGCGCCCTCGGGCGGGCCGCCGGGCAGCGAGAGCGGCTCGCCGTGCCGCTCGACGAGGCGGCCCGAGAGCTGCGTGGCGGCGCGCACGCTCACCTGCTGGCCCAGGATCGCCCGCACCGCGAGCTCGAAGCCGTCCCACGCGCCCGGCACGCGCACCCCCGGCAGCGCCGCGACCCGGGGGGCGAGCTGCGGGTCGGCCCCGAGGTGCGCCGCGATCGCGTCGGGATCGGCGCCGAGGTCGAAGAGCCGCCGCAGGCGCTCGGCGCAGTGGATCAGCCCCTCGGTGCCGGGCAGCCGCAGCCGCGCGAGGAGGCAGGCCTCGCCGGGCACCGGGCGCACCTCGACGACGCCGTGCCCGCCGGCGACGCGCGCCGTGCGGCGGTACGCGCCGGGGCCCGCCGACTCCACGCCCGGGATGGCGCGGGCGCCGAGGAAGCCGGCGAGGGCGTCCCAGTCGAGCGGCGGGCGGAACGGGAGGCGGAGCGCGATGTCCGGCGCGCTCGTGTCCGCTCGCGCCGCGCCGCCGCCCCGCCGCGACGCAGCCTGCCGCAGCTCGCGCGGCGTCCGCGCGTAGGTGGCGCGGATCGCGTCGTTGAAGCGGCGGACGCTCGAGAACCCCGACGAGAGCGCCACCTCGGTCATGGAGAGCGCGGTCTCGTCGAGGAGCTTCTTCGCGAAGAGCAGGCGCCGCGTCTGCGCCACCGCGAGCGGGGAGGCGCCGATGTGCCGCAGGAAGAGCCGCCGCAGGTGGCGCTCGCCCACGCCGAGCCGCGCCGCGAGCTCCGGGGCGTCCGCGTCGTCGAGCGCGCCCTCCGCGATGAGCCGCAGCGCCCGCGAGACGACGGCCGAGGTGCCGAGCCACGCGGGCGTCCCGGGCGAGGCCTCGGGGCGGCAACGCAGGCACGGGCGGTAGCCGGCCTCCTGCGCGGCGGCCGCCGAGGGGAAGAAGACGCAGCGCTCCCGCTTCGGCGTCCGCGCCGGGCAGATCGGGCGACAGTAGATGCCTGTCGACTGCACGCCCGTGAAGAAGCGACCGTCGAAGCGGAGGTCGCGGGTCTCGATCGCGCGATAACAAGCGTCTTCGTCGAGCCGCATGCAAAGCGTCGTAGCGCAGGCGCCGCCGCGCCTCTGGCGCTTTTCGGACCTGGGAGAGCGGACGGTACCGGCCGCTCCCGATCGCCCCCCCCCCGGCTGCCCGCCGCTCCCGATCCGCGACCCAGCCCCCTCAGCGCGCCGGGCCGGGCGCCGGCTCGACGGCCGGGCCGTTCTTCAGGGCCTTCACCGCCTCGACCATCAGCGACACCGCGAGCCCGATCAGCGCGAGCCCCACGAGGCCGTTCAGCGTCGTCGCGCTCAGCGTGAGCCCCTCGGCCCGCACGGTGACGAGCGCGCTCCGCACCTGCAGGATGAGGGCCCACAGGGTGATCGTCATGACGAACACCATCGGGATCGCCGTGTACCAGATGCGCCGCTTCTCGCGGTGCAGCCAGACCGTGACCGAGAGGAGCGTCAGCGCCGCGAGCAGCTGGTTGCTCGTGCCGAACAGCGTCCAGAAGTCGAGGTACGCGGGCCGCACGCCGGGCGCGGGCGGGCGCGCGGTCATGATGAACAGCGTGGGCGGCGCCAGCGAGAGCGCGGTCGCGGCCGCGGACAGCGCCCTCCCCTTCCAGTGGAACAGCTCCTCGAGGATGTAGCGGCTGAGGCGCGTCGAGACGTCCAGCGTGTCGAACACGAAGGTGGAGAACGCCATCGCGCCGAACGTCGCGGCGAAGAGGAAGTGCTCCTTGCCGATGATCACGGTGAGGAACTTGCCGATCCCGTCGCCGTAGATCTTGCCCGGGCCGCCCAGCTTCGTCCCCTGCGCCACGATGACGAGCGTCGCGAGCGCGATGAGCGCGACGAACGCCTCGGCCAGCATCGCGCCGTAGCCCACGGAGTGGGTGTGCGTCTCCTTCGAGATCTGCTTCGACGTCGTCCCCGAGCAGACGAGCCCGTGGAAGCCGGAGCAGGCGCCGCAGGCGATGGTGACGAACAGGAACGGGAAGAGCATGCCCGTCGCGCCGCCGGCATCCCACGTCGTGAACGCGGGCTGACGCAGCTCGAACTCCCCCGGGTACCGGAGGTTTCCGAAGAAGATCCCGATCACGCCGACCGCGAGCGCGATGTAGAGGACGAACCCGCCCAGGTAGCCGCGCGGCTGGAGGAGCAGCCAGACCGGCAGGAGCGAGGCCAGGAAGCAGTAGACGAGGATGATGAGGCCGAACGCGCGCTGCGGGTTGTCGACCGGCAGCACGAACGAGGTCGAGATCTTCGTGCCGAGCCAGACGACGGCGAGCGTCGCGGGGACGAAGAGCAGGGTGGTGAGCCAGAGCGGCGGCTTCAGGTACCGCTGGACCACGCCCATGGTGAGGGAGAGGCCGAGGTAGGCGATGCTCGCCGCCGCCACGGCGCCGCCGGGGTTGAACTGGAACGTGCCTCCCTCGAACTCCTCGGTCTTGCCGACAAAGGTGCTCGCCGTGATGTCCGTGAAGGCGACGATCACGTAGGAGAGCGCCAGCCAGATGAAGATCATCATCGACAGCCAGGCGCGCCGGCCGATGTGCCGCTTCGCGATCTCGGCGACGCTCTCGGCCTCGTGGCGGACGCTCGCGATGAGCGCGGAGAAGTCGTGCACCGCGCCGATGAACACGACGCCGATCGCGATCCAGAGCACGCACGGGAGCCACCCGAACGCCTGTCCGGCGAGGATCGGGCCGGCGATCGGCCCCGCGGCGGCGATGGCGCTGAAGTGCTGCCCGAAGAGGTAGAACGGCTTCGTGGGCACGTAGTCCTCGCCGTCGTTCACCTTGACCGCGGGCGTCACCGCGTCGTCGTCGAGCGCGTAGTTGCGCGCGACGAGCCTCCCGTAGAAGCGGTAGCCAAGGCACAGCACGACGATGACGGTCAGGGCGAGCAGCGGCAGCACGCGGCGGAGTATAAGTCCAACCGCGCGCCGCTGTGATCCTGCAAACGGTCCGAACCACGAGGGGCGGCGAGGGGGGGACGCGCGCCGCTCCGGGACGCGAGCCCAGGGCCCTCCTGGACGGCGCAGGCTCAGGACGGCAGCATCAGCGGCGCGCGCACCTTCGCGGCGACCTCCTCGCCGCGGAGCCGCGCGACAAGCGCGAGCGAGAACGCCATCGCGGTGCCGGGCCCCTGGCTTGTCACGAGCTGCCCGTCCTCGACGACCGGGCTCGCGACGAGCGCGCCGTGCGCCGACACCACGTCGTTCACGGACGGGTGGCACGCCATCCTCTTCCCCTGGAAGAGCCCGTGCGCCGCGAGCGCGATCGGCGCCGCGCAGATCGCCGCCACGAGGCGGCCCGCCTGCGCCTGCGCGCGGAGGCGCTCGCCGACGGCCGGCGAGCCGGCCAGACGGTCGGCCCCGCCCTTGCCGCCCGGGAGGACCACGACGTCGAAGTCGCCCGCCACCGCCGAGAGCTCCGCGTCCGGCACGAGGCGCACGCCGCGGCTGCAGCGCACCGGCCCCGGGCCGTCCAGCCCGGCGAGGACGACCTCGACCTCGGCGCGGCGGAGGACGTCGACGAGGATGGTCGTCTCCATCTCCTCAGCTCCCTCGGCCAGGATCACGAGCGCTCGCGGTGTCTTCATGAGCGCCGCCATGGCGCCGCGAGCCACCGGATGCAAGCGGACGTGACGAGGGAATGCAGAGGGAAGAAGCGGAGGGAAGCAGAGCGAAGCAGAGGGAACAGAGAACCTGGGCAGGCGGCGCCGAAGCCCCTTTGCCTGCGAACGGCGACGCGCTAGGAGCGGGGCATGGTGGAGCCGTCCGACGATCCTTTCGGCCTCTCGGGGCAGACCATCGAGGGGAAGTACCGCGTCGCGGCCGTCATCGGCGATGGCGGATTCGGCGTCGTCTACCGCGGGGTTCACGAGGGATTTGGCGAGCTCATCGCGATCAAATGCCTGAAGATGCCGACCTCGCTCGACGCCGCGCAGCGCGACGCGCTGCTCGAGACGCTGCGGGGCGAGGGGCGGATCTTGCACCGGCTGTCGCGGGCCACCTCGGGCATCGTGCAGGCGCTCGACGTCGGCGCGTTCACGACCCAGGCCGGCGTGTGGGTGCCCTACCTCGTGCTGGAGTGGCTGGAGGGCCAGACGCTCGGGCAGCACCTCCGGGACCGGCGCGACCGGGGGGAGTTCGGCATGTCGATCGCCGAGGCGATCCAGCTGCTCGCGCCGGCCGCGCGCGCGCTCGCCGTCGCGCACGCGCACAAGGTCGCGCACCGCGACGTGAAGCCGGCCAACCTGTTCCTCACCGACGTCGGCGGGGTGCGGACGCTGAAGGTGCTCGACTTCGGCATCGCGAAGGTGCTGGCCGACCACCCCACGTTCACCGAGGCGCTCGCGGCGACCCGGCAGGGGCCGAGCGCGTTCACGCCGCGCTACGGGGCGCCCGAGCAGTTCAACAGGGCCCGCGGCGCGACCGGCCCCTGGACCGACGTGTTCGCGCTCGCGCTCATCTTCGTCGAGCTCGTGAGCGGCAAGCGCGCGCTCGAGGGGGACGACCCCACGCAGCTCTACATCGCCTCGGCCGACCCGGCGGTGCGCCCGACGCTGCGCGCGCGCGGGCTCCCGGACGCGCCGGAGGCGATCGAGCGCGTGCTCGACAGGGCGCTCTCCATCGAGCCCAAGCACCGCTTCACGAACGCGGGCGAGTTCTGGGACGCGCTGTCGGCCGCGGCGCGCGGCGAGCGCGCCGGGTCGGGCGCGGGGCTCGACGCCCCGGGCGCGGAGCACGCGGGCGGGCTGTCGACCGCGGAGTACGCGGCCTCGCGCGGGCTCGGCCTCGCGACCGGACACGCCGGCTTGCCGATCGAGCCGACGATGCTCGCCGACGCGTTCGCGCCCGCCCCGGCGCGGCCCGCCGTGGTCAAGGTGAGCCACGGCGCGAGCGGGCATCCGACGGGCGGCGCGGCCGGCGCGGCTGCCGCGGCTGCCGCGCTGGCGACGGGGGGCTCCCGGACCGCGCAGGTCGACGACTCCATGATCGAGACGGTCGCGCCCGCCGCCTACCCCGCGGCCCGCCCGCCGCCCCCGCCGCCCC
>JAICEP010000472.1 GCA_025924095.1 Sorangium sp. | reverse complement strand
GGTTTCGTGATGCCACGTACGTCAGGCCCGAAGCGGCAACCCGCGCTGGAAGTCACAGGTGGATCGCGGGGTGGTGGGGCCCCGCCGAGCGTAGCTCGGCGGGGCGGCGGGGGCGCGTGCCCCCGCCGTGTCAATCAGCCGGGCTGCGGGCCGCGGAGGGTCAGCACCGGGACCTTCGCCGCGCGCACCACCCGCTGGGCCACGCTGCCGAGCAGCGCCCGCGCGACAGCGCCGCGCCGGTGCGTCCCGATCACGATCATGTCGGCGCCGATCTCGTCCGCGAGCCGGCAGATCTCCTCGTCGGGGACGCCGGCGCGCAGCACGCCCGAGATCTCGACGCCGGGCGTGGCGCGCCGGCGCTCGAGCACCTGATCGAGGCTCCGCTGCGCCGCATCGGCGAGGCGCGCGGCGTCCTCCGCCGAGGGGATCAGCGACGAGCCTTCCGGGAAGGTGTAGACGGGCAGGCTGTACACGTGCGCAACGACGATCTTCGCGGCGAGCTTTCCGGCGAGCTCGATCGCCTTGTCGAGGGCGAGCTCGGAGGTCTCATCGAAGTCATGGGCCAGGAGGAGGGTCTTCATCTTGCTCCGCGGTGCTGGTGGGCTCGGGCGGCGCGCCGCCGTCTTTCTTGTCCGGCTTTCGTAGCTCCGGACGCGGGTCGCCGGTAGGGGGCTCGTCGAGCGCCGCCGGCGCCGGCCGCTTCGACGCCGGCTTCACCCGCTTGAACAGCGCCATCTTCTTCAGCCGGCTGATCTCCGCGAATTCGCCGCGCTTCACCGTCGCGTTGTGGCGGTCCAGGTCCTTGCCCTTGAGCTCCCCCTCGTCGAGGAGCACGTACTGGAGGATCGCGGCGCGGTCCCCCGGGTAGAAATAGGCTTCCTTCCGGTTCGATATGTGCGGCCCCATCTTGTTCGTCGCGCCGACGATCGCGCCGGGCGGGATCGCCTCGACCTGCTGCCTCACCCACGCGTAGGTCGCTTCCTGCTCGGGCGTGAGATTGCGCGCCACACGCGCAAAGCCGCCCCTGAACGAGGCGTTGTCGACGAGGCCGCCGAACTTCCACGACACGAGCGCGCTCGCCACGAGCACCGCCGCGAGCAGCGCGCGCGAGAGGCGCCGCCCGTCGAGCCCGAGGTACGCGGCCGGCGCGGAGTCCTCGGCCTGCTTGAGCGCGATCGGCGTCAGCGCGAAGGCGATGGGGAAGAGGACCGACGAGTACTGGAAGTGGATCGAGAAGACCGCGTCGCGCGAGGCGAACAGGCAGAACACGAGCCCGTAGGCGAGCATCCACCGCCCGGGTCTGGCGAGGAAGGGCAGGAAGCCAAGGGGGACGAAGAGCTGGAGCAGGAAGAGGATCTTCGGCTCCTCCAGCATGACCTTGAGCACGAAGGCAGGGTTCGTGAGGAGCGAGACGAGGAGGCCGCCGAGCCCGCTCCGGTTCGGCATGAGGTCCTCGTAGTAGTAGGCGAACGAGTACGCGTCCTTGCCCGACATGATGATGCCGGCCGACGTCATGAAGAACAGCTTCACGATGACGAGGTAGACGAGGCTCGTCGCGATGGTCACCCAGCCGAGACGCGCCCTGCCCGCGCGCCGATCGAGGATGGCGTAGAGCCCGATGAAGCACATCAGCAGGGAGACGTCCTCCCGGCAGAGCAGCAGCGCGGCGAGGGTGACCCAGTACAGCCTGTCCCTGCCGGTCTCGTAGAAGTAGAGGAGCCAGACGATGAGCGGCGAGATCAGCGTGAGCGAGTGGAACTCGTACATGTTCGCGCCATGCAGCGCGGGATACATGGCCCACGCGGCGGCGAGCAGGAGCGCCTTGCCGCGGTGCTCGAGCTTGTCGAGCGCGAGCAGGTACACGGGGATGACGCCGGCGCCGAGCCACACCGACTGGAGCACGAGGAGGAACTCCGCCCTCGGGTAGATGAGGTAGAGCGGCGAGAGCAGGACGAGGAGGGGATCGAAGTGCGCGGAGCCGTGGTATCCGGCCTTGATCCAGGAGCAGCCGAGCGGCCGGCCGTGGATCGACTGGTAGAAGATGTTGTCGTAGTACCCGAGGTCCGTCGTCCGCGTGTGCAGCGCGCGGTGGTTGGTGAGCGCGAGCCGGGAGAAGAAGAGGCTGTAGCCTGCCCACAGCGCGAGGGCGGCGAGCGGCGCGAGCCACCTCCCCGCCCTGGCGAGCGCGCCGGCGCGCTCGGGCGCGTCGTCGAGCCCGGGCGAGAGCCGCGCGCCGCGGCCCCAGGCGTAGACGCCCGCGCCCACCGCCGCGGCGGCGAGGGCGGCGAAGAAGATCGCGGTCTTCGGGCTGTCCTTCTCGATGTTCGGCAGCTTGAGCGCGGCGACGAACGGGAGCGCGAGCAGGGGGAGCAGGGCGCGGTTGAGGCGGCCCGCCGTGCCCACCACGTCCCAGGAGCGCGTCAAGACCCGCCGCGCCAGCATCACGAGGAAGTAGGCGAGCCCGACCCCCACGATGGCGGCGACGGCGCCGCCGGCCATCCAGCGGCGCTCCAGCTCGTTCAGCTTGTTCGTCGCGAGCGGGGCGAGGCGGCTCGGGTGGGTGAAGACCCAGGCCGTCACGGCGATGCACATGCCGAAGAGGATCGGCCACGGCGCCAGGGTCAAGGTGGCGCGCGCGAGCCGCTCGATAGCGCCGTCGAGCTTCGCGAGCGCGCTGTTCAGCCTGGTGCGATGGTTCTCTGGCATGGGCGAGGCCGGTCCTCGGCTACTTGACCCTACCCCCCGCTGTCAAGGAACGGTGCAGGGGGCGCCGGAAGGGCAGGGCGCGGCACGCGGACCGCGGTAGAATGGGCCCATGTCGCACTACCGGGATCATCTCGATGCGGCCCGCGCCCGCATCGAAACCCTCGAAGCCAAGCTGAAGGAGCGGGAGGCGGCGCTCGCCGCCCGGGATGCGGAGCTCGCCGAGATCCGAGCCGAGGTCGAGCGGCTGCGCGGCGGATCTGGCGACGACGGCCCGCCCGACGGGCCTCACGGCCGGGGCGGAGGGCAGCGCGCCCTGCTGATGGCGCTCGCGGTGTGCGGCTTCGCCACCGCGACGGGCTACGCGATGGTGCGCCCCGCGCACTGCCCGCAGCGGGGCGCTCCGTACCCCGCGTCGGCCGAGATGCTGCCGCGCTCCCATGACGGGCACGATCACGGGTCGAGCCGGGTCGACGCGGCGCGCCTGCGCGTGGGCAGGGCCGCGGGCGCCGCGCTCGAGCACGGCCGGGTCCGCGCGCAGCGCTGCTGGCAGCCGGGCGGCCCGAGCGGCGAGGGGAGCGTGACCGTGACCTTCGCGCCGAGCGGCGAGGCCCAGGTGGAGCTGGACGGCCCGCCCTATGCCGGGACCGAGGTCGGCGAGTGCGTGAGCGACGCCTTCCGCGCCGCCGCCACGCGCGTGCCGGCCTTCAACGGGGAGGCCCTCACCCTGACCACCCCCTTCTCTCTTTAGCGGGTGCGCGCCGCGAACGGCGTGGGGGAGGGGACTCAGGGCTGGGTGGCGGGGGCGGTGGGTGGCGGGGCGATCTGCCAGCTCACGAAGCCCAGGGCGGCGACGGTGAGATAGATGACGGCGAAGACGAGGAGGCCGAAGCTCACGCCGTGCTCGGCGGTGAAACCAAGCGACGGGAACACGAGGGAGAAGAAGAGCTCACGGACGCCGACGCCAGCGATCGAGATCGGCAGGAGGCTGAGCAGGTTCGCGATGGCGAGCAGGCACGTGGTGTCGAACAGCGAGAGCGGTAGCCCGAGCGCCCTCGCAAGCAGGTAGCCCTGGACGAAGTTGACGATGAACGTCGCCATCGTGACGGGGAGCGCGACCCAGAGCCCCCGCCCGACGTGGGCCCGCAAGGCCACGAGGAAACGGCGCGTCGCGCCAGGCTCCGCGCCCGCCGCGGGCTCCTTCACGAATTTGCCGGACACGGCGAGCATCAGCCGCTCGGCGAGCCCGGGGATGAGCAGCACGAGCGGCGCGAGGACCGTGAGCGCAATACCACCCCAGGTCAGCCAGGCCAGGCGGCCAGCGATGACCGCGCTGTAATGCGCCACGCCGACGGCGACGAACGCGGCCAGCACATAGAGATCGCACAGCCTGTCCATCACGACAGAGGCCAGCCCCTCCGCGTAGGGCACGCCGAGGTCATGGCGCAGGTAGCGGATCCGGAGGACGTCGCCGACGCGCCCCGGGGTCAGCATGCCGACGTAGAGCGACGTCAGGAACGACGCCCAGGCGCGCCCGAGGGGGTAATGGATGCCCCGGGCGCGGAGCAGCGCGTCCCAGCGGACCACCTTGAGGTGGATGTTGACGAGGTTCAACGCCGCGGCGAGCACGAGCGGGGCAGCCGAGGCCGAGGCGAGCACGTCGAGCACCGCGCCCCGATCGTCGATGCGCAGGATCACGACTGCGAGCAGGAGCGGTCCGACGAGGCGGACGAGCGCCCTGACGGCTGTGCGGCGCATGCTCAGCGCGGGGCTGCGAGGCAGAGGACCCAGGGATAGGAGGTCGTCATCCGCAGGATGTCGAAGCGCGGCTCGATGAGCCGGCGGAACGACGTCGGGTTCCAGTGGTTGAAGTGATCGCTGTCGTTGCCCAGGCGGAGCACGTTGTTCCCTGCGAGCAGGTTCGAGAGCTTGAAGAACGGCTCGTGCGGCACGGAGAGGATGACGCGCGCGGGGGCGAGCCGCTGGATCTCGGCGAGCGCCCGGTCGGGCGTGTGGAGGTGCTCGAGCACCTCGGCGCAGATCACGAGGTCGAACCCGGGCGAGAGCTCGCGCAGCTCGCCGAGCTCATAGGCGCTCCCGACGCGCGCCTGGATGTGCGGGAAGAGCCGCTGCAGCCGCTCGATATCGGCGGCGCTGAGGTCCACGCCGGTGAACTGCTTCTCCGGGAACTTCTCGGAGAGGTAGCCGGAGAGGAAGCCCTCTCCGACCCCGATCTCGAGCACGCGCTGGACCGGGTTCGCCTCGATGAAGAGATCGTGAATCGCGGAAGCGAAGCGCTGGATGAGCTTCCGCTTCAGCGCGCCTGCGTTCCGGTATTTCGCGGTCTCGAAGCGGCCGAAGTAAGCGTCGGATATCACTCGATCTCCTCGCGGACTGGCAGCTCGTCCGCCTGGTGCCGTTGCTGCATCTGGAAGGTGAGAAACTCGCCGATGAAGCCCATCGAGAAGAACTGGATGCCGAGGAGGATCATCAGCACGCCGAGGAGGAGCAGCGGCCGATCGCCGATCCTGTACCCGAGCAGCCAGAGGAGGCTCAAGTACGCGTTGATCGTCACCCCGACCGCCGCGAACACGAGGCCGATGAGGCCGAAGAGGTGCATCGGCTTCTTCGAGTAGCGCGTCAGGAACATGACGCTGAGGAGGTCGAAGAAGCCGCGCAGGATGCGCTCCAGGCCGTAGCGGGAGTTGCCGTACTTGCGGGCGTGATGGCGCACGGGGATCTCCGCGACACGGAAGCCCTGCCACGCGGCGAGCGCCGGGATGAACCGGAAGAGATCGCCGTAGATCGGGATGGTGCGCAGCACCTCGCTCCGGTACGCCTTGAAGCCGCAGTTCATGTCGTGGAGCTTCACGCCCGTGACCGAGCGGACCGTCCCGTTGAAGATGCGGGACAGGACAAGGCGGTTCTTGGGGTCGAGCCGGTTGACCTTCCAGCCGACCACGACATCGAGCCCCTCCTCGACCTTGGCGATGAAGCTCGGCAGATCGGCCGGGTCGTCCTGGAGATCGGCGTCCATCGTGACAACCACCGTGCCCCTCGCCTTGCGGAAGCCGGCCGTCAGCGCCGTCGCCTTGCCGAAGTTCTTCCGCAGCCGGATGCCCTTTACCACCGGGTTCTCGGCGCGGATCCTGGAGATGACGGCCCAGGTGTCGTCCGTGCTGCCGTCATCCACGAAGATGAGCTCGTAGGTGAAGCGCCCCCTCAGCGCCTGATCGACGCGCTGCGCGAGCTCGGCCAGGCTCTCCGCCTCGTTCAGCCCCGGGACGACCACCGAGACGTGCGGCGCTGTCGAGGCGGCCGGCGCAATGGAGGGCGCCATGAGGCTCGGACGAGGATCGAAGGCGGAGAGCCCGAACGTGACTCGGTCCTCCTGAGCCTCCGTAGGGGCAGGTGTGGGGGGTTGGTCCACAATCACGGCGGCGGAGGATAGCAGATCGCCACAGGAACGTGCGGTTCCGTCTCCGGGAAGCGTCACCGGATGCCGATCGCGCGAAGGCAAGGTGCTGCCGGTCACCGGCAGGGGGAGGGGTTCGGAGAAGGGGTTCGGAGAAGGGTTGCGGAGGCCCGGCAGGGGTTCGGAGAAGGGCTGCGGAGGCCCGGCAGGGGTTCGGAGAAGGGCTGCGGAGACCCGGCAGGGGTTCGGGGAAGGGCCACGGAGACCCGGCAGGGGTTCAGGGAAGGGCCGCGGAG
>JAICEP010000471.1 GCA_025924095.1 Sorangium sp. | reverse complement strand
CGCGCTCGAGGGGGGTGCAGTCATCGGAACATGAAGGCGGGAAGGCGGGAAGAAAACCTTCATGATCTTCCAGGCTTACCGACCTCATGGGAAACCTCTCCGGGCAAGTGACAGGACCCCCGCGCGGTCAGCGGAACTCGTCGACGTTCATGTTGTACCGCCGGATCCACCGGTGCACCTGCGCGCGATCTCTTCCGAGCTCGCGCGCCACCGCGGCGACGTTTCCCCGCTGCTGCACCAGGAGCTCCCGCAGCGCCTTCTCGTCCGGGGAGGTCCGCGGCGGCAGCATCCCCTTCGGTGCGTACGCTCCCTCGACCGCCGAGAGCGCCGCCCCGTCCTCCGGGATCAGCGTGGTGCGGGCATCGTCCGCGGGCGGGGGCGGAGGCGCCGAGCTCCGGGCTCCGTAGGTCCTCATCCGGTCCCGGATCTCGTCGCTGACGTCCTGGAGATCGAGCTCGGGGCCGCGAGCCGTGGCGGCCCAGCGCTTGATGAGCGCCTCGAGCTCTCGCACGTTGTAGGGAAAATCGTGGTGGAGCAGGCTCGCCATGAAGGCCATGCTGGGGCGCACCTCGGGCCGGCCGTGGCGTCTCGCGAGCGCGACGCAGAGCGAGAACATGTCTTCCTTGCGCTCGCGCAGGGGGGGCAGGGTGATGCTGAATTCGTTCAGGCGAGCGAACAGGTCGGCGCGGAAGGCGCCGGTCTGCTGGAGCGCGTCGAGATCGCGGTGGGTGGCGGCGACGATCCGCACGTCGACCTGCTCGGGTTGCGCCGCGCCGAGCGGCGTGATCTCCTTCGCCTGGATCACGCGGAGGAGCTTCGCCTGGGCCTCCACCGGCATATCCCCGATCTCGTCGAGGAGGAGCGTGCCCTGGTGGGCCGCGCGGAGGATGCCCACCCGGTCGCGGTCGGCGCCCGAGAACGCGCCGCGCCGGTGTCCGAAGAGCTCCCCCTCGACGAGCGTGGCGGGGATGGCCGCGCAGTTGACGGCCTGGAGCGGCCCGTGCCTGCCGCTCCAGTCGTGGAGCTGCTCGGCGAAGATCTCCTTTCCCGTCCCGCTCTCGCCGAGGATCAGCACCGACAGCTCGCTGCGCGCGATCTCGCGCACGCGCCCGGCGAGGCGCTGGCTCTGGTAGCCGCCGACGATCCGGCTCGTCGAGAAGCGCGGCCGGGCCTCCTCCGGCGCGTCCGGATCGTCGAAATACGCGCCGTCGATGCGGTAGTGCGCGTAGGCCTCGGCGTCGCTCTCGACGAACTTGAAGATGGCGTCGCCGATCCGGATCTCGTCGAGGTGCGCGAGGACGGCCTCGGTCACGAACTCGCCGTTATGGATCGTGCCGTTGCGACCGCCCAGATCAGAGAGCTGCCAGACGCCCCCGCGCAGCTCGATGCGAGCGTGTTGACGCGACGCGGTGCGTGTCGGTATGCAGATGTCCGCGCTCGGGTCGCGGCCGAGGACCGAGCCTGACTCGGACAGGGGGTACGCCGGGCGAAACTGCTCGTAGTTGGGGGCATAGAGCAGCACGATCCCGGCCCCCGAGCTCGCGTGCCGGAAGGTCGGCACGTAAATCTGCATCGATGCGGTGGTGCCGAGGCTCTTCGTCGATGAACTTCTGTCGCCGAGCATTGAGTGGTCGACACTACCAAACCTCCGACGGCATCGGTAGGCCGATGCGTTGTGAGGAGGCCGCGGAGCACGATCGCGGCCGCGGCGCCTGACGAGGCCGCCGCGTGGAGCACCCGGCCGCCGCTGTAAGAGCGTTCCCGTATACCGTGCCCGTATTCCGTATACCGTTGCCGCCTGCCGCCTCCCCTCTGCCGTGGAGAGCGGGTTCTCCGTGAACAACGCAGCAAGCGTCTACGCAATCGCCCGGGGGAGGGAAGATCGGAGAGGGAAGAGGCAAGAGGGTCTTGTCCGCGATTCTCGGATCCCCGTTGTCGCTGTCCACTCAGTGGAAGCAGACGGTGTCGTCGCAGGTCGCTGCCTTCCCTGGCGAGCAGTACCCCGCATGCGGGGGTGGTGGGGTCCCTCTCCGCGCCGCCGCAGCACCCGCGCCGGCCCCCTCGACAGCCTATTGCAGGGCCCCGCACTTTGGCCGCACCATGCGGGGTGTGGCCTGGGCAGAGGCACGGCGCGGCGCGGCGCAGCTCTGCCAGGCATCGCGGGGGGAAGGCATCTTGTTGATCCAGTCGACGAAGACGAACTCTTCGAGGAGCTCCGCGATCACGCCGTCCCTGGACGGCCCACCCCTCGACCTCCCCCCGCGCGACGGCTCGCCCCGGCGCGCCCTCCGCCCGCTCCTGCGTCCTCGCGCGCCCGGCCGCGCGCCCGACCTGGTTGAGCGCCTCGGCGCGGGATCATGAGCACCTCGAGCCCCCCGCTGCCGGCCTCGATGTCCCCGTTCCTCGGCAGTTTCCGCGAGGTCCTCCGGGTCCTCGAGCGCACCCCCGGCTTCGTCCTGCTCCCCGTCGAGATCCCCGGCCCCGACGTGGGCCGCGCGCTCGGCGACTTCCTCACCCGCGAGGGACGCCGCGCGATGGTCATCGAGCCGCGCGACGACGAGGCCACCTGGAAGGACCTCGTCACCGCCCTCTACAAGGCAGAGCCCGAGCCGAGGGGGGTCGTGATCCTCGTCGGCTCCGACCCCCCTCCGGCGGCCGTGCGCGAGGGCCTCCGGCTCCTCAACCAGCACCAGCGGCACGACACCCTCTCGAGCCGCCTCGGCTGCCCCCTGCTCTGGTGCGGCCCGCCGAGCTTCCTCGGCCTGTGCCGGGGAGAGGCGCCCGACTTCTGGGCCATCCGCACCCCCGAGATCCGCCTCCTCGACGAGCCCTCGCCGGGCGCCCACGAACCGGGCGCACCTGTGGAGATCGCTGCGCACCGCCCGGGCGCCGCCGCGTGCTCGCAGCGCACCCCGCCGCAGGGCGCGGCGGAGCCCCCGGCGGAGCTGCTCCTGTGCCAGGCCACCGTCGAGCGGCGCCGCGGCCACGTCGTCGCGGCGGCGGCGACCCTGGGCGCCCTGCTCGCGCGGCCGGGCGCCGCGCCCCAGGCGCGCCTCCGCGCCCAGCTCGAGATGGCCGGGCTGCTCGAGGACGGCGGCGACCTCGCGCGCGCCGAGTCGAGCTACCGCGAGGCGCTCGCGCTGGCGCGCCAGGTCGTGGACCCCGAGCCCGAGGCCCGGGCGCTGATCGGCGCCTTCCGGATCGCCGCGCGCACAGGCCGCGCCGCCGAGGCCGAGGCGCCGCTCGCCGAGGCGCGCGCCATCGCCGAGCGGCTCGGCGACCGCGCCCTCGAGGCCTCCGCCGTGGCCGCCCAGGCGCTCGCGGCGATCGGCCGGCACGACGCCCAGAAAGGCCGGGAGCGCATCGCGGAGGCCAAGGCCCTCCACGCCGCGGACGCGCAGAAGGACGCGGCCACGGGCGCAGGCCAGGGCGCCGAGCGCGACGCCGGGCCCGTCGACGTGCTCGTCGTCACGGCGCAGAAGGACGAGCTCGACGCGATCCTCGCCGAGGGCGCGGCGGGCGAAGGCGAGGCGGGCGACAAGGGGTGGCGCGAGCTCCGCGATCTCGGCGGCCTCCGCTACCACCGGCGCACGCTCGCGAGCGCCCGCGGAGGCCTCCTCGTCGTGGCCGCCGCGTGGATCGGCGAGGCGGGGCAGCGCACCGCGACCATCCGGGGGCAGCACCTCCTCGCCGAGCTCGACCCGGCCTGCCTCGCGATGTGCGGCGTCTGCGCCGGCGACCCCAGGAAGGTCTCGCCGGGCGACGTGATCGTCGCCGATCAGCTCTACAGCTTCGACCACGGCAAGCGGGCCGCGCAGGCAGGCGACGAGGCGGAGCTCTTTCACGACCTGCGCACCTTCAACCTGCAGGCCGCGTGGAGGATGGACGCCGCCTACCTCGCGCGCGAGCTCGACCTCTCGGCGCTCTCCCGCGCGCGTCCGCCCTCCAGGACGGCCGCGCTGCGGTGGCTCCTGCACGCGCTCCACGCGCACGAGACCGAGGGCGGGCCGACCCCCGTGGCGCACCCGGACCGGCGGCGCGCCTGCCCGGGGTGGACCGCGCGGCTCAAGGAGGCGCTCGAGGAGGGCCTCGTCTCGATGAAGGGCGGCGCCCTCGGCCTCACCGCGCCCGGCCGCGAGAAGGTGCTGGAGGAGCGGCTCCTCTACCCCGACGCCCTGCCGGCCGATCCTCCGCTCCGCGTGCACGTCGGCGCGATCGCCAGCTTCTCGGCGGCCCTGCAGGACGCGGGCATCTGGGACCGGCTCCAGCGGGTCGTGCCGGGCACGCTCGGCCTGGCGGCCGGGGGCGCGGCCATCGGCGACCTCGCGGCGCGCTTCCAGAGGCGCTCGATCCTGATGCGCGCGGTGGGCGACCCCGGAGGGCGCGACGGCGACGACGGCCTGCGCGCGTTCGCCTGCCGCGCCTCGGCGGCCGCGCTGCTCGCGTTTTTGCAGCAGCACCTCGCGCCCGAGCCGAGGATCGAGCGCGCCTCGGCGCCGGATCTGCGCGAGCCGGCCGAGGACGGCGAGCGCCCTCACGGCGAGCGGGAGCGCGTGTTCGACGACCGGCGGGACAGCTTCCTCGACCGCGTCGAGCGCGTGGCGCTCCTGCGCGATCCCGGGGCGACCGTGACAAAGCACCGGGCGCCCCCGCCGTTCGCGGGCGTGCTCGAGGTGGCGGTGCCGGACGGCCGGCGCCTCGACGTCCGCGTGGTCGGCGTGCTGGACCGGTCGATCACCGAGGAGCTCGTCACGCGGTACGTCACCGAGGTGGAGCACCGCTTCCGGCAGCAGGACCCGTACCTGCGCTCCACGCTGATCCACACCGACCCGCAGGCGCCGCCCGATCTCGCCCGGAGCGCGGCGCGCCGCGGCGTCGTGCTGAAGAGCTTCTCCGAGGTCCAGGGGCTCATCGACTTCGGCCGGTACCTCGCGTGGCAGACCGAGCGCATCGAGGCCGACCCGTCGTATCCGCCGTGGCTCTACGTCGAGCAGCCGGCGGTGGTGAGCCTCGGCGATCGCGAGAAGAGCGCGACCGACAGCGCGCTCGGGGCGCTCTGGCGGCTGCTCGACGCGCCCCACCGGCGCTTCGCGCTGGTGCTCGGCGACTTCGGCGCCGGCAAGACGTTCCTCTTGCGCGAGCTCGCCCGGCGGATGGCGCGGGACAGGCACCCGCTCGTGCCGGTGCTCATCGAGCTCGGGCGCATCGAGAAGCAGCGCTCGCTCGACTCGCTCCTGGCGCAGCACTTCGCGCTCGCGAACGAGCCCGTCGACCTGCGGGCCTTCCGGTACATGCTGGCCGAGGGGAGGGTCGCGCTCCTCTTCGACGGCTTCGACGAGCTCGCCCTGCGGCTCACCTACGACCGCGCGCTCGAGCACTTCGACACCGTGGTCCAGGCGGCGGAGGGGATCGCGAAGGTCGTTGTGACAAGCCGGACGCAGCATTTCCTCACCGATCCGCCGATCAAGCGCGAGCTCGCCCGGCGGGCCGAGCAGCTGCAGGGCTACCGCCTCGTGCAGCTCCAGGGGTTCGGGGAGCCGCAGATCCGGCGGTTCCTGGGCAACCTGAGCCCGGAGCCCGCGGAGGCGGAGGCGCGCTACCGGCTGCTCCACGAGGTCAAGGACCTGCTCGGCCTGTCCGAGAACCCGCGCATGCTCGGGTTCATCGCGAAGATCGATCCGGACAAGCTGCGGCAGGCGAAGGCGCGGACGGGGAAGATCACGTCGGCGAAGCTGTACGAGGTGCTCGTCGAGCAGTGGCTCGATCACGAGCACGCGCGCGCGAACCCGCGGGGCGCGCCGCGCGGGATCCCGCGGGACGCGCTGCGGGCCGCGATGACCCGGCTGGCGCGGCTGCTCTGGGACCGGAACACGCCGGCGGTCGTGCTCGGCGAGCTGCCGGACAGCCTGATCCGGGGCGTGCAGCCGCCGGACGCGCCGCCGATCGAGCGGGGGATCGTCGAGCACCTGATCGGCTCGGGCTCGCTGCTCGTGCGGGACGCGGAGGGGTCGTTCTCGTTCGTGCACCGGTCGGCGCTGGAGTGGCTCGTGGCCGAGGCGGCGGCGCGCGAGGTGAAGGAGACGGGCGACAGCGCCGCGCTCGGCGCCGACGAGATGAGCGAGCTCATGGTCGACTTCTTCGTGTCGCTCGCGGGGCGCGGGGTGGCGGCGTCGTGGGCGCAGCGGATCCTGCACGGGGCGGCCGAGGGGTACGCCAAGGACAACGCCCTGCGCGTCGCGCGCTTCCTGGCCAAGGACGACGAGGCGAGGGACGACGGGGGCGGGGTCGTCCGCGACGAGCTCGACGTTGTGGCCGGCGTCAACCTGGCGGGGCAGGACCTGAGCGGGTGCAACCTCGCCTGCGCCGACCTGCGGAAGGCCGATCTGACGCAGGCGAACCTCTGGAGCGCCACGCT
>JAICEP010000470.1 GCA_025924095.1 Sorangium sp. | reverse complement strand
GCTCTCGCCCACGTCGAAGCCGAGCAGCGTGCCGGTCCGCGACGAGGTGGAGATGTCGGTCGCGATCGTGCCCTCCTGGGCGCGGATGAGCGCCTGCGCCGCCCCGTCCGGCGTGAGGGACGAGGCGGCGCGGAGGTGTACGCCGTCCAGCGTGAGGAAGCGCAGCCGCGGATCGGCCGTGTCCCACGACGTGAGGGTGGGGCGCTCGAGCGGCTGCCCGACGAGCGTGCCGAAGCAGCGCCCGGGCGGCGGGTTCACGATCAGCAGATCGCCGCCCGGCGGGTCGGGCGGGCAGGCGCCGTCGATCACGACGAACGTGTCGGGGTCGAGCCCGGGCGCCCCCAGGAGATCCGCGAGCCCGCCCGAGGTGACCGAGGTCATCGGGTCCGACGCGAGCGCCCGCTCGAGCCAGGCGGAGCTGCCGGAGGCCGCCGCCGGCTGCCCGCCCCGGCCCGGATCGCCCTCACCCCCGCCGCCCGACGCGAGGAAGACCGGGAGCCTGTCGCCGGCCGGCACGCGGCCGTAGGCGACGTCGTCGAGCGGCATCGCGTCGGGCGGCGAGAGCTCGAAGACGAGCCCCTTGCGGTAGTCGCCGGGCGACGGGCGGAACGTGAGCACGACCGGCAGGCGCTCGCCCGGCTTCACCAGCACGCGCCGCGAGCTGAGCACGTCCACGGCGCTGTCCTGCCGCATCGTCACGTAGACGTCGCGCGGCTGCGCCCCGAAGTTCGCGACAACGAGGAAGGCCTGCACCTCCTCGCGGCCCTCCGGTCGCTCGCCGTTCGCGCCGGCCGCGCCGCTCGCGCCCGCGCTCTCGCTCCCGGAGCGCACGTCGACCCGGACGATGGCGGCGTTGTCCACCGGGTCGCCGACGGTGACGACCTCGAGCGGGACCGACACCCCGCGCAGCGAGCCGGGGCGGGCCAGGTTGCCGTCGGTGATCACGACGATCCGGCGGGCGCCGCCGAGCTGCCGGAGCCGGTCGACCCCGAGGGCGACCGCGGCGCCGAGGTCGCCCTCGACGTCGCGCGCGGCGATCGGGTCGATCGCCGCCCTGAGCCGCACGAGATCGCGATCGAGCGCCGCGACGAGGCGCGCGTCGCGCCCCGCCTCGAGGATCAGCGCGTCGCTGCCCGGGGCGAGGCCGGCGAGGAGGTCCCTGGCGAGCTGCTTGGCGAGCTCGATGCGCGTCGTCGGCTCGCCGGACGGCCCCCGCGCGGCCGCGGACATCGAGGCGCTCGCGTCGAGGACGATCGCCACGTGATCGCCGGTGAGCTCGCGCCCGCGCGAGGCGGGGCGGGCGAGGGCGAGCGCGAGGAGCGCGAGGGCGAGCGCCTGCAGGACGAGCGGCAGCTGGGCGATGAGCTTCCTGAAGGGCGCGCGCGCCATGAGGTCGCGCTGCGCGGCGGCCCAGAGCCACGTCGAGGGGACGCGGCGGCGGCTCCGCTTGATCTTGAGGATGTAGAGGAGGACGAGCGGGCCGAGCAGCGCGAGCAGCCAGAGGCCGCCGGGCGAGAGCAGCGCGAGCGGAGCCCCCGCGGAGGCCTGGGCGAGCGGCGCGGCCACGTCAGTCGACGCTCCTCGAGACGAAGCGGCGGACGGCGCCCTCGAGCGGCTCGTCGCTTCGCGCCCGCACGTACGTCGCCCCGTGGCGGCGGGCCCAGCCGCGCAGCGCCTCGCACAGGCCGGCGAAGCGCGCCGCGTAGGCGGCCAGGGCCGCGGCGTCCAGGGTGACGTCGACGAGCGCCCCGGTCTCGGCGTCCTCGAGCGTCAGGTCCCCCTCGAAGCTCGGCGCGAGCTCCTCGGCGGCGACGACCTGGAGGACCGCGACGTCGTGGCCTGCCTGCGCCGCGCGCCCGAGCGCGGCCGTGACGGGGCCGGGATCGAAGAAATCGGAGACGACGCAGAGGAGGCCCGGCCGGGCGCTCTGCCGCACGACGGCGTCGATGGCCCGGGCGAGGTGGGTCCCGCCAGCCGCCTTCACGCCGTCGAGGGCGCGGAGGAGCGCGGCGAGCCCGGCGCGCCCGCGCACCGGCGCGTGCTTGCGGGCGATGCCGTCGCCCGCCACGAAGAGCTGCGCGCGCTCGGAGCGCGCGAGCGACATGTAGCCGATCGCGGCCGCGAGCCGCCGGGCGGCGTCGAGCTTCGTGGGCTCCCCGAAGTCGAGCGACGCCGACGCGTCGCACACGATCCGGGCGATGACGTCCTCCTCGGCGCGGAACAGCTTGAGCACCGGCTCGCCGGTGCGCGCGTAGGCCGCCCAGTCGATGCGCCGCATGTCGTCGCCGGGCGCGTAGGCCCGGTGCTCCTTGAACTCGGCCGACCCGCCGCGGCGCCGCGCGAGGTGCTCGCCGGCGCCCCCGGAGCGGGCGCGGATCTCGAGCCGCCGCTGCAGGACCTCGAGCTCGCGGACGAAGCTCGCGCCGAGGAGCGGCTCGGGACCGGAATCGGAAGGATCGGACGAGGAAGCGCGGAGCACCGGAGACGAGTAGACCTCGGCGCGGGCGGAGGTGCCAGCGGACCGCGGAGGAACGGCCGCCCGCGCGCCGAGGAACGGCCGCCCGCGCGCCGCGAGAGGCGGCGGGCGGGCCCGGCCCACGGCTGCCGCGCCGGCTCCGAGACAAACCGTCACCCTGGGGCGCGGCGCCACATCTGGATTCGCCGTGGCCCTCCAGGTTTCGTCCGCTGGCGCGCCTTCCCTCCGTGGCTCGCTTTATGCCAGCCACAGCGAGCCACGCAGCGGTCCAGCTGTTCGTGCGTGGGCTCGACCGGCCAGAGCCGTCGATCGCCCTGTACCGGTGGTTCACCAGAGGAGGAGGCATCGTGAAGGCGCTTGTTTTCCACAAACCCTCCGACGTCCGCGTCGAAGACGTCCCGGATCCCAGGATCGAGGAGCCCACCGACGCCATCGTGCGCGTCACCGCGACCGCGATCTGCGGCTCCGATCTTCATATCTACAACGGCTTCTTCCCCCAGGTGAGGCCCATGGTGCTCGGCCACGAGTTCATGGGCATCGTGGAAGAGACAGGCTCGCTGGTCACGAAGCTGAGGAAGGGGGACAGGGTCATTGTCCCGTTCCCCATCGCGTGTGGACGTTGCTTCTTCTGTCAGGCGGAGCTCCCCGTCCACTGTGAGCAATCGAATCCAAAGCACTATGGCCCCGAAGGCGGCGTGATCGAGAGCAAGGGCGCTGCCCTCTTCGGGTATACGGACCTCTACGGCGGTTACGACGGGGGCCAGGCCGAGCTCGTCCGCGTCCCGTACGCCGACTTCGGGCCGCGGAAGGTGCCCGAGGGGCTCACCGACGAGCAGGTCCTCTTCGCCACCGACGTCCTGCCCACCGGGTGGACGGCGATCGAGTGGGCCGAGCTCAAGGGCGGAGAGACGGTCGCGGTGTTCGGGTGTGGGCCGATCGGGCTCGCGACCATGAAATGCGCCTGGCTGCGCGGCGCGGGGCGCGTCATCGGCGTCGATCGGGAGGAGTACCGCCTGAAGAAGGCCCGCGAGGTCGCCCGGGCCGAGACCCTCCAGCTCGACAAGGTCGACGTCGTCGAGGCGATCCGCTCGATGACGAGCGGGCGCGGCGCGGACGTGTGCGTCGACGCGGTCGGGATGGAGGCGCATCGCACCGTCCTCGAGAGGGCCGCCAACGTGCTTCACGGCCAGGTCGGGACGATCTCGGCCCTCAAGCTCGCCTTCAGCGCCGTGCGCCGGGGCGGGGTCGTTCCGGTCGTGGGCGTCTACGGCGTGCCCTACGACAACTTCCCGCTGGGCCAGTTCTTCGACAAGGGCCTCAGGATGAGGGCCGGCCAGGCGCCGGCGCACAACTTCGTCGACCCGATCCTGAAGCACATCCAGGAGGGTCACCTCCGGGCGGACGACATCATCACGCACCGCCTGCCGCTCTCGCGCGCCCCGCACGGCTACGAGGTCTTCAACAAGAAGCTCGAGGACTGCGTCAAGGTCGTCCTCACGCCCTGACCCGGATCCACCGCCCTCCGCGCGCCCAGCGCGCGCCCCGGCGCACCCGTCGCGCGGACCGGCCGCCTGACATCAGCGTCAGGGGGCGCGCCGCTGTGTCGTTGCCTAACCTATTGATTTTGTGAATATTTTTTCGGGGTATGTCCCTTGCTTTGGGGCGGTCCTCGGCAAGCCACTCGCTCGCTTGCTTGGCCACCGTGCTGGCCCCTCATCGCACGGAAGGACAGCTCTGATGCATCGAGATCTGCGCTCGTATCGATCGCTCCTTCACCCCCTATGGATAGGAGCCCTGGCGCTCCTCGTCCTCAACGATCACGCCCTCAAGGGATCCGGCCTGCTCCCCGGATGGGTGACCGGAAAGCTCAGCGACTTCGCCGGGATGCTTGTCGCGCCCGCGGTCCTCGCCTCGCTGCTCCGCGTCTCCTCGCGCCGCGGCTTCCTCGGGGCGCACGTCGCCACCGGGGCCGTCTTCTCCGCCATCAAGCTCGCTCCGGAGGCCGCCCGCGCGGTCGAGGGGCTCATGGCGCTCACGCCGCTCCCGTGGCGCATCACCGTCGACCCGACCGACCTCCTCGCGCTGCCGGTGCTCCTCGTCTCGTACCGCGTGCTCGGCGAGGCCGCGCGGCGGCCCGAGCCCGCGCAGCGCCCGATCGCGCACCGGCTGGCGCTGATGGCGGGCAGCCTCTCGTGCGTGGCCACGAGCTACGAGCCGCCTCCGTGCGGCGAGGCCGAGGGCTGCTTGCCGCCGCAGCCGCAGGAGCTCGCGTCGCTCGTGATCGGCAATGCGACCGAGGCCGAGCAGCTCTTCCGCGTGCGCCGGCTCCGGGAGACGGCGCGGGTCGACTGCAGCGCCATGCTCGCCGATCCGGCGGGCACCCTCTCGCGCGATCTGTTCGCGAACGCCGAGACCTGGCTCATCGCGCCAGGCCGCGCGCTCCCGCTGGGCAACGCGGGGTGCGACGCCTACCTGATCGACGCCGACGGGCTGCCGCTCACGCTGCTCGCGTGGTCGGCGGAGCAGTTCCCGGAGCAGCTCCTCGTCACCACGACGGAGAACTCGCTGCCGGATCGAATGATCGCGCTGCAGCGCGCCGGGGCCAGGCTCGAGCTCGCCGAGCACCCGGCGGTGTTCGACGCGCCGCCCGCCGAGGTCCCGCCGCCGGCGGACGCGTGCGGCGTCTCGACCCAGGGGAGCCGCCTCGACTGGACCCTGCCCGTCTCCGAGGCGGCGGTCCTCACCGGCATCACGTCGTCTCCGGACGGGTGCCACGCCCTCGCGCTCGAGCGCGGCGATCGCGGCGATACGTTCTTCCTCTGCGCTCCCGCGGAGGCGATCCCGTTCAGCGAAGGCGAGCTCCTCCACGTGAGCCGGGTCGCGATCGACGGCGGCGACTATCCGGAGCGCCCGGAAAACGAGCGGGCGCTCGCGCGCGGCATCCACATCGAGAGCGAGACGCACGCCGTGCTCGTGCTGCAAGGCAACGTGCTCGCCCGCGGCTCGATGGTCGGCCGGCAGGCGTCCACCGATTTCCTGGCCGAGCTCACCCCGCTCAAGGGCTGCAGCGGGTTCCACGACGCGTGCGGCAGCCTTGTCGCGCCGCTCGAGGTGTCGCTCCTCGGCGACGGCGTCTCCGGGGTCGTCTCCCTGCGCGCCGGAGAGAGCGCGGCGCTCGCCGAGGGCGCCGAGACGCTCCTCGTCGTGCGCGCCGAGGACATGCCCGTCCGCAACGCGGAGTGCTTCACCGCTCCCATCGATCAACCCCGCCTGCTCGAGTCGGTCTGGATCGCCGCCACCGCGGCGCCGTAGGAGATCACGCCATGAAGCTTCGAATCCATCATGTCCTCGCGCTCGGCGCCGCCGCGGCGCTCGGCGCGATAGGCTGCAGCTCCGACGATAGTAGCTCCGGCGGCTTCGCCTCGCCCGAGGCGCCCCCGGGCAGCGTGGGTGTCTCCCAGGGCGGCTCGCAGGACTTCGGCCTGTTCCGCCAGATCCTGGAGGACGGCGAGATCCCCGGGCCGGACACGCTCGACGACGTCGGCTTCTTCGCCGAGCACAAGCTCGACTACCCGGCCGCGACCTGCGGCGACGACGTGTGCATGCACGGCCTGCTCGGGATCATGGGCAACATGATCAGCGGGTCGCCCTGCACGCTCATCCAGATCGGGATGAACTCGCCCGTGGATCTCGGCGCGCTCGAGCGGCCGCCGCTCCACCTCGTCATCGCGGTCGACACGAGCGCCTCGATGCAGGGCGCCCCCATCGCCTACCTGAAGGCGGGGCTGGTCGAGATGATCGACGCGCTCGGGCCGACCGATCGGATCTCGCTCGTCCGCTACTCGAACACCGCCGAGGTCGTCCTGGAGCAGGCGGAGGGCTCGGACCGGGAGGCGCTCACCGAGGCGTTCGAGGGCCTCGTCGCCGCCGGGTCGACAAACCT
>JAICEP010000469.1 GCA_025924095.1 Sorangium sp. | reverse complement strand
TCGCTCCCGTCCGTCGCCGCCCCGTCTTCCGGCTCTCCCGGCACCGTCGACCGGAGCAGGAGCAGCCCGGCCACCGACACGACCGCCCCCGCCGCCGTCACGCTCCACGGCAGCACCTCGCCCTCGATGATGCCCTGCACCGACGGCGGCTTGAAATAGAGCAGCGACACCGCGAGCCCGTTGTTCAAGGCGTGCAGGAGCGCCCCGGGCAGCACCGAGCCGGTGCGGTGGCGCGCGTAGCCGAGCGCCAGCCCGAGCGAGAACGTCGGCAAGAGCCGGTACACCGAGCCGTGCGCGAGCCCGAAGAGGAGCGCCGACACCCCGATCGCCACCGCGGGCCCGGCGCGGCGCAGACCGGAATAGACGAGGCCGCGGAACAGCAGCTCCTCGCAGACGGCCGGCGTCACGGCGACGAGCAGCAGCACGACAGGGTACGGCTGCCCGCCGAGCAGCACGAGCTCGCCGAGCTCGCGGGCGAAGGGCTCCGGCGCGGGGAACCACCGGAGGACGGTGCCGCCGATCGCGGCCCACGCCGACACCCCGAGGAGCAGCGCCCCGGCGAGGCCCCGGACCGAGGGCCGCCGGAGGCCGAGCGTCGCCCGCGGCGAGTAGCCGAAGCCGGCGACCAGCGCGAGGGTCGGGGCGAGAAAGAAGCCGACCTGCGAGACCGCGAGCTGGACCGCCACGCTGGCGCGGGCGATGAGCAGGCTGCCATAGAAGAAGAGCACCTGGACGCCCGCGAACGCCGCCAGCGAGAACCCGGCCGACGGCGTCCCGCCGGCCCGGCGCCGGAGGCCCAGCACGGTGCGCGCCGACTCCTGGCCCCCGAGCAGCACGTTCTCGCGCTCGAACACGCGCGCGGCGAAGAGGAGCGCGAGGCAGGCGTAGAGCGCCGAGGAGAGGAGCGCCGTGAAGAGGAGATCGGCCGGCGCCTCCCCCACGAACAGCGCCTTGATCAGCACCGCGATGTTGAGGACCGGGGCGTAGGCCGTCCACGGGTTGAGCTCGACCACCGGCAGGGCCGTGATGCCGGCGAGCAGCGAGAGCGGCAGGTACGCCGGCATGAGCGCGTTCTGGCCGTCCTTGAAGTCCTTCGCGAACACGGCGAGCGCGAGGAACAGCGCCGAGAACAGGAGCGTGACCGGCACGAGCAGCACGAACGCCAGCGCGAAGATCCAGGGATCGACGACCATCACGTCGGGCAGCATCCGGCTCACCGTGAGCGACAGGCTCACCACGTTGCCGAGCGCCGTGAGCAGCGAGATGACCCACACGGCCAGGAATTTGCCCGAGATGATCTCGATGGATCGCACGGGCGCGCACAGCAGCGTCTGCATCGTGCCGCGCTCCTTCTCGCCCGCCGTGAGGTCGATCGCCGGGAGGAAGCTGCCGAGGAGCGACATCAGGATCAGCATCATCGGCATCATCGAGCCGAGGATCTGGCCGACCTTGCGGCTGTCGGCCGCGACGTCGCGCGGCACGACCTCGTAGGCGATCGAGAACCCCTCGGGCAGGCCGCGCGCCGCCTCTCGCTCCGCGACGATGGCCGTGCGGGCGCGCCGCAGCGCGCCCTGGAGGCGCGCCTCCGCCGTGGCCGAGTCGGCGCGGACCGAGTCGAAGTAGATCGCGACGGAGCCCTTTCCGCCGCGCCCGAGCTCGGTCCCCAGCGACGGCGACGGGACGAGCACCGCGTCGACCTTGCGCTCGCTCACCGCGGCGCGCGCCGCGGCGAGCACGGGGTTCTCCGGCTCGGTCCACCTCGGCGGCGGGTCCTCGGCCCCGGGCGCCTCCTCCTCGCTCCGGGGCACCGGTCCCGCCGGCGGCGCGAGCGCCCCCGAGAGGAGCCCGTCGCGCACGTCCGGCGGCGCGCCGGCCCACGGCACGAGCTCGAGCTTGCCCGCCGAATCGAGCCGCGTTCGCAGGCCCTCGGCCAGCTCCCCCCACACCGCGATCCGCGACGAGCGCGCCTCGCGCGCCGCCGCCTCGGAGCCGATGAGCTTGCTCATCCCGAGCGCGAAGAGCGGATAGAGGAGGATCGGCACCAGGACGAGGCGCACGAGCGTGCGCCGGTCCCGGAGCGACTCGACGAGCTCCTTGCGGAGGATCGTCCAGACGATGGCGAGCCTCATCGCGCCGTCCCTCCCGGAGCGGGCGCGCCGGCGCTCCCGGGCGTATCGCGCCCCTCGCGCGGGCGGCTCCGCTCCACGTGGTGGAGGAAGGCGTCCGTCAGGTTCGTTGTGGCGGTGCGCTCGAGGAGCTCCGGCAGCGCGCCGGTGTCCGCGATGCGCCCCTCGTGCACGAGGGCGATCCGATCGCAGAGGTACTCGGCCTCGCCCATGATGTGCGTCGAGAAGAGGACGGCCCTGCCCGCGGCGCGCTCGCGCCGGATCGACTCGACGATGAAGCGGCCGCTGATGATGTCGAGCGCGGTCGTCGGCTCGTCGAGGATGAGCACCTCGGGCTCGTGGAGGAAGGCGCGCGCGATGTTGGCGCGCTGCTTCTGCCCCGCCGACAGCGTGCTGCACGGCCGCGACGCGAACGCGTCCATCTCGAGGTCGGCCACGAGCGCGTCGATGCGGCGCGAGAGCGCTGCCTCGCCCATGCCGTACAGCCTGCCGAAGTAGCGGAGCACCTCGCGGGGCGTGAGCCGCTGGTAGAGCTGGGTGTCGCCCGAGAGAAAGCCGATCCGCTGCTTCGCCTCGAGCGGCCTCGCGGCGAGGTCGACGCCGCCGATGAGGACGCGCCCCGCGGTCGGCGACAGGATGCCGGCGAGCATCCGCAGGGTCGTCGTCTTGCCCGCGCCGTTCGGCCCGAGCAGGCCGACGACCTCGCCGCTGTGCACGGCGAGGTCGATCCCGTCCACGGCCGTGAAGTCGCCGTACCGCTTCACCAGATGCTCGGCGCGAAGTGCGGGGCGCATGGCGGCATGTCCTATTCGGTCCGCGGCGGGGCGCAAAGCGCCGGTCGGCGCGCAGGGCCGATGCGCAAGGGCACGGGCCAGGCCGCGAGACGCCTGCCCGCGCCGCCCGACCGGCTCCCTCCGGGGCTGTTCCGCGGCGCCCCCCTCGACGTCCGCCGCAGACCCCCTAGACTACCCGGCCGGAACGTCATGTCGACGAGCACGCCTTCCATGCCCTACCGCAACCGCACGACGTCCGGGCCGCTCCAGTGTCCCTGCGGACACGGCCGTGACCACTACATGGTGAGCGCGGAGGCAGAGTACCGCTTCCTCGGGTACATCCAGCTCGCGTTCGGGATCTCGGCCCGGCCGACGAAGGTGAAGTACAGGTGCCGTCGCTGCGACACGGTGTTCTCGACGACGACGGATCCCGCGGTCCTCGACAAGCATTACTGACGTGCGGCGCGGGTGCTCGTGAACGACACATGGCCGGCCGCCCCTCGCGGCCCGGAGGCTTCATGAAAGGCCGCGTCCTCATCGTCGCCGGGTCCGACTCGGGCGGCGGCGCCGGCATCCAGGCGGACCTCAAGACGGTCACCGCGCTCGACGCGTACGGCGCGACCGCGATCACCGCGCTCACCGCCCAGAATACCCGCGGCGTCGCCGCCGTGTTTCCGGTGCCGCCCGACTTCATCGGCCGCCAGATGGAGCTCGTGCTCGACGACATCGGCGCCGACGCGATCAAGACCGGCATGCTCCACTCGGCCGAGGTCATCGCCGAGGTCGCGCGCGTCTACGAGCGCCTCGGCCGCGGCACGCCGCTCGTTGTCGACCCCGTCATGGTCGCCAAGGGGGGCGCGCGCCTGCTGGAGTCCGACGCGGAGGGCGCCCTGCGCGTCCAGCTCCTGCCGCTCGCCGCGCTGCTCACGCCGAACATCCCGGAGGCCGAGGCGCTGACCGGCACGGTGATCGACAGCGTGGACGCGATGCGCCGCGCCGCCGCGCAGCTGCTCTCCATGGGCCCGCGCGCCGTGCTGCTGAAGGGGGGCCACCTCCCTGGCGCCGCGGTCGTCGACGTCCTCCGGACCGCGCCGGAGCCCGGCGCCTCCGGGCACCCCGGGGGCGAGCAGCTGTTCGAGGACGCGCGCATCGAGACGCGCGCGACCCACGGCACGGGCTGCACGCTCGCCTCGGCCATCGCCGCCGGCCTCGCCCAGGGCCTGGCCCTCGTCCCTGCGATCGCGCGTGCGCGCCGCTACCTCCGCGAGGCGATGCGCGCCGCGCCCGGGCTCGGCCACGGCCACGGTCCGCTGAACCACGCCCACACGGCGCGGCCGTTCTCCTGAACACCGCGCGCGGCGGCGTCCTCCGGTGGACGGCGCAGCGGCCGCGGCGGCCACGCCCAGCCGGCCGCGCGGGGCCGGCCGCGGAGCGCGGGGCCGGCCGCCCGACGCGCGCGCCGGCCCCGCCCCGTCCCGCGCCGAACGGGCAAGCCGCAACGCTTGTGCAACGACTCGTTGCGCCCGGGGCTCGAATGGACGACCCTGCGCGCAGTCCGTATCGACGTGCCGGCGCGTCAGCTTCGGCGCCGGCGCGGAGCTCTTCCTCACCCTTCGTGCGCCCGTGGCCGTGACCAAAGATCCCCTCCCTCCCATCGACGTCGGAACGGTCATCAACGACCGGTACGAGGTCCTGAAGAGCATCGGCAAAGGCGGCATGGGCGAGGTCTTCTTGGCCTTTGATCGCCTGACCCAGCAGCAGGTGGCGCTCAAGGTGGTGCCCGAGGCCTCCGCCATGCCGGGCGACGACGAGGCCCTGCGGCAGGAGGTGATCCTCGCGCAGAAGGCGCGTCACCCGAACGTCTGCCGCGTGCACGACCTCGCGCCGAGCACGTGGGGGCCCATCCTCGTGATGGAGTACATCCCCGGGCAGACGCTCCACAACCACATCCGCAAGCGCAAGACGTCCGGCGGGTTCAGCGCCGACGAGTTCCGCAAGATCTCGACCGACGTCTGCGCGGGGCTCGCCGCCATCCACCAGCAGGGGCTTGTGCACGGCGATCTGAAGCCCGGCAACGTGATGGTCGCCGACGATCGCGCCGTCATCCTCGACTTCGGCTTCGCGAAGGAGCGCGCCCGCGCGGCCGTGCGCAAGCCGGGTGCGCCCCCGGACGGCGGCACGCCTCATTACATGTCGCCGGAGCGGCTGCGCAGCGGCGGGGCGAGCCCCGAGGACGACGTCTACGCCGCGGCGCTGACGCTCTGGGAGATGTGGACCTGCCGCGTCCCCGAGCCCGGCTACAAGCCGCGGCTCAAGACGATGAAGCAGCAGATCACGTTCGACGTGCCCGCCGCGCTGACGAACGACGAGATCAGGCAGATCTTCCGCGGGCTGAACCCGGATCCGCAGATGCGCCCGCAGGCGCGGCACATGCGGTTCTTCAACCCGACGCAGACCACGACCGCGCCGATCCAGCTGCCGCGCGAGCGCATCGACCCCGGCCCGGCGCCCGGTCGGGCCATCAAGACGCAGTTCACCCCCGGCGCGCAGTCGCTGCTCATCACGTACGCCACGAACGCGCCCGACAGCGTCACCACGCTGTTCCCGCTGCAGAAGCCGGTGCTCTCCATCGGCCGCCGCAGCGATCAGGATCTCGTCCTGGCCGAGGCGACCGTCTCCGGCTCGCACGCGCTCCTTCGCTGGCAGACGGGCTCCTGGCTTGTCGAGGATCTGAACAGCACGAACGGCACGTACGCGGACTTCCCGTTCGAGCGCAAAGCGCAGGTCTCGCTGCTCCACGGCGCCGAGGTGCAGCTCGGCGAGTGCCGCCTCATGGTGGTCACGTTCGGACCGGACTCGCCGCACCACGACAAGGCGAAGCGCTACCTTGCGCGGCGCGACGGCCTCACGGGGCTGCTCGTGCGCGAGCACCTGATGAAGGCCATCGACGAGGACGGCTTCTTCGCCGAGTGGGCCGAGGTGCCGATGGAGATCGCGCGCTTCGAGCTCCGCGGCCAGAACGGCCTCGTGAGCCTGCGGCCGACGATCCTCGAGATGCTGGCGCTGCGCAAGGCGGCGCTTCAGGTCGTGGACCTGACCCAGACGCTGCTGCTCAGCCTGACGCCGGCCGCGGCCGGGCGCACCGGCCCGCTCACGTTCGTCGTCTCGATCGTGGGTCCCAACCTGGACGAGGCCCAGCATGTGGTCGAGCAGGTCGTCGCGCAGGTGCAGGGCACGCTCCCCGAGACGCTCGAGCTGACCGCCACGCTCGTGAAGTGCGAGCCGGGTCGCCCCGCGCGCACGCTGATCGACTGAGGGCGACACCGCGCCGTTGCGGCTGCCGCGCGTTGCCGCCGACGAGCCGTCATTCAGCCGGCGCCGCCGCGTGCTCGTCCGGAGCCGCCGAGCCCGTCACGCAGGCGCATGGCCTTTGGCGCGAGCCCTCGTTCGCCGGCAGCTCCCGCGCCGGAGCGGCGAGCGCCTACTGGGACGATCCGCTGCAGGCCTCGCCCGGCGCGGCGACGTGGTCGATCAC
>JAICEP010000468.1 GCA_025924095.1 Sorangium sp. | reverse complement strand
CGGGCACCAAGTACCGTGGTCAGTTCGAGGAGCGGCTCAAGGCCGTGATGAACGAGATCGCCGCGAGCAAGAACGTGATCCTGTTCATCGACGAACTGCACACGCTGGTGGGCGCCGGCGCGGCCGAGGGCGCCATGGACGCGGCCAACATGCTGAAGCCCGCGCTCGCGCGCGGCGAGCTGCGGTGCATCGGCGCGACCACCCTCGACGAGTACCGGAAGCGGATCGAGAAGGACGCGGCGCTGGAGCGGCGGTTCCAGCAGGTGCTCGTCGCGCAGCCCAGCGTCGAGGACACGATCGCCATCCTGCGAGGCCTCAAGGAGAAGTACGAGGTCCACCACGGGATCCGCATCCAGGACGCAGCGCTCGTGGCCGCCGCGGTGCTGTCGAATCGGTACATCACCGAGCGGTTCCTGCCCGACAAGGCGATCGACCTCGTGGACGAGGCGGCGTCGAAGATCCGCATGGAGATCGACAGCCTGCCCACGCCGATCGACCAGGTGGAGCGCGATCTGCTCAAGCTGCAGATGGAGGAACAGGCGCTGAAGCGCGAGAGCGACAAGGCGAGCAAGGCGCGCCTCGACGAGGTGCGGCGCGAGATCGCCGATCTCCAGGGGCAGCGCGACGCGATGCGGGCGCAGTGGATGCGAGAGAAGGAGCTCATCTCCGAGCTGCGCCAGCTCAAGCCGCAGATCGAGGAGCTCAGGCTCGAGGAGGAGCGCCTGAAGCGCGCCGGCGACCTCGGGCGCGCGGCGGAGATCCATTACGGCAGGATCCCGGAGATCGAGAAGAAGCTCGAGGCAATCCGCGCCACGCTCGCGCAGGTGCAGTCGAAGGAAAGCTACCTGAAGGAGGAGGTCACCGACGAGGACATCGCCGCGGTCGTCTCGAAGTGGACCGGGATCCCCGTGTCCAAGATGCTCGAGAGCGAGATGCAGAAGCTCCTGCGCCTGGAGGACGAGCTGCGCCGCCGCGTCGTCGGGCAGGAGGACGCGCTCCGCGCGGTGTCGAACTCCATCCGGCGCTCGAGGGCAGGCCTCGGGGACGAGCGGCGGCCGATCGGGTCGTTCCTGTTCCTCGGGCCGACCGGCGTCGGCAAGACCGAGCGCGCGCGCGCCCTCGCCGAGATCCGCTTCGACGACGAGCGGGCCATGGTGAGGCTCGATATGAGCGAGTACGGGGAGCGCCACGCGGTGGCCCGCCTGATCGGCGCGCCTCCCGGGTACGTCGGCTACGAGGAGGGCGGCCAGCTCACGGAGCCGGTGCGCCGGCGGCCGTACAGCGTGGTGCTGTTCGACGAGATCGAGAAGGCGCACCCGGACATCTGGAACACGCTCCTCCAGGTGCTCGACGACGGGCGCCTGACCGATGGGCAGGGGCACACGGTCGATTTCAAGAACACGATCATCATCCTGACCTCCAACCTCGGGACGCCCGCGGCCGCGGCCATCGAGGAGCGCGCGAACCTGCCGGCGGAAGAGAAGGCGGAGCTCGTGAGGAGGGCCGTCGTCGAGGAGGTGCGGAGGCACTTCCGCCCGGAGTTCCTGAATCGCCTGGACGATCTCATCGTGTTCCGGCGGCTGGAGCGCGAGCAGATGGAGAAGATCGTCGATATCCAGCTCGATCTGCTGCGAAAGCGCCTGGATCGGCGGGGGCTCCTGTTCACCATCTCGTCGGAGGCGAAGGGCTACCTCATCGAGCAGGGGTGGGATCCGCAGTACGGCGCAAGGCCGCTGAAGCGCGCCATCCAGAGGAGCATCGAGGACGAGCTCGCGAAGCGGATCCTCGGCGGCGAGTTCAAGCAGGGCGACACGGTGCAGATCGACCGAGCGGGCGGCGCGCTCACGTTCACGCGCGCGGCGCCGAACTGACGCTCGTCAGCCCGCGCCCGCGTCAGCGCTCGGGGAGATTGCCGGCGATGCGGCGGAGGAGGTCCAGGACGGCGTAGGCGGCGCCGAGCTGGACCTCTTCGCGATCCCCCGAGAACACGCGGTCGCGCACGACGAGGCCGCCGGGGTGCGACACAGCCCAGTAGCAAAGGCCGACCGGCTTGGTCGCCGTGCCGCCGGTCGGTCCGGCGATGCCGGTGACCGAGATGCCGACGTCGACCTCGCAGAGGCGGCGGACGCCCTGGGCCATCTCGGCGGCGACCTCGGCCGACACCGCGCCGTGGCCGCGCAGGGTGTCCTCGGCGACGCCGAGCAGCCGCGTCTTGGCGCTGTTCGCGTACGTGACCGCGGCGCCGACCAGGTAGTCGCTCGCCGGGTAGCTCGTGAGCAGGTGAGAGATCAATCCGCCGGTGCACGACTCCGATACGGCGAGCCGCCAGCCGCGGGCGCGCACGGAGCGCCCGACCATCTCCGGGAAGGCGTCGTCCCCCTCCCCGTACACGGCCGTGCCGAGCCGCTCACGGACCTCGGCCGTCGCCCTCAAGGCCAGCTCGTGCGCCATCGAGTGCGTGGCGGCGTGAGCGTGGACCTTCACGTCGACCTCCGGGTAATGCACCCGGTAGCCAAGCGTGATGCCGGGATAGGCCTCCTCCACACCCTTCAGGAGCTCGCCCAGCGCGGACTCGGGCAGACCGTAGGTGCGAAGGCGGACCTGGAAGGTGTTGTTCGGAGCGGCCGGCCGCACGCGCGGCAAGACCTGCTCGGTGAACATGCTCTTCATCTCCCGCGGCACGCCCGGCAGGAAGAAGACCGTGGACTCGCCGAGGTGGATCCCGAAGCCGGGCGCGGTGCCGGACGAGTTCGGCAGGATCTCCGAGCCGGAAGGGACCTCGGCCTGCTTCTCGTGACCCGCGTTCATCGTCTTGCCACGGCTCTCGACGCGGCGGCGGATGGCGAGCAACGTGCTGTCGTCGCGCACGAGGTCGGTGCCTGTCGCGCGCGCTGCGGCGAGCGGGGTGAGGTCGTCCGTCGTGGGACCCAGACCGCCGGTGGCGATCACCAGCCGGTGCGCGCTCGCGAGCTGGCGGACGGCGGCGGCGATGTGATCGACGTCGTCGTCGACGGTGGTGGACTCGCTGACCGTGAAGCCCGCTGCGGTGAGCTCGGCAGCGAGCCAGGCGGCGTTGGTGTTGAGGATCTCGCCGCGGGTGAGCTCGGTCCCGATCGAGAGAAGCGCGACAGCCATTGGGAAGCGGGACTGTAACTCAATCCGGAGCGAACGGAGCGCGTTTCCGGACTGTTTTGAGGTCGGTCGTCGTTCTCGTCCCCTCTCCCCTTCCAACGCGGCGCGCGAGGGGCGCGGCGTGCGCTCAAGGAGGATAGACGCACCGGAAGCCGAGAGCCGGCGAACGCGTGAGTACCGGAACAAGCTGCCGATTCCAGGTGCGGAGCGCCGCAGCTGCCTCGTCGGCCCACGATCCGCCGTGAGCTCCCGAGAACCCGTCCTCGGGCCGATCCGGGGCCGCCCACTCGGCGACATTGCCGGCCAGGTCGAACACGCGCCCGCCCGCGTGCAAAGCGGCGCCGTCAGGGCGCGAGCCGGCGAGCTCCGGGCCCGTCGCGCCCCATCCGCACGGGCCCGCCCGCAAGCCGAAGGCGACGCGCCGGCAGACCGCGCCTGTGTCTCCCCACGGGTACCGCCGGCTCGAGGGGCCCGCCGCAGAGAAGGCCAGCTGATCCCGCGAGGGGAGCGCCCCGCCCGCAAAGGCACAGTAGCGGACGGACTCCTCCAGGGTGATCCCCGTCACCGGGAGGCCTGGCTCACCGTGCAGCGCCAGCGAGGCGCACGCGCCGGCCGCAAGGCAGGCGGCGTAGCGCTGCTCGGTGACCTCGAACGCGTCGAGCGCGAACGCCGGGACGAACACCTCGCGCGCCTCGACGACGCCCTGCGCTTCCCAGTCGCTCGGCCCGAGCCGCAGCGTCCCGGCGGAGATGCGTACGGTCGCGCTCGGCGCGACGCAGCCGGCGGGGGTCGGCGCGAGGCCTGCGCCGCAGCGGGTCGGCGCGCCGGCGCAGCGGCCAGCCTCGAGGCGCTGGCCTTCGCCGCAACACCGCGGGCCGAGCGCGACCATCCCCGGCGCGCAGCGCGCCGGCGGCCCGGCGCGATGGCGGGCGAGCGCGGTGATGCCGACGATCAGGAGGGCTGCGCCCGCAGCGAGACCGGCCTTCCAGCCGGCCACCGCTCCGGCGTCCGGTGCTGCCCCCACCTCAGGGGGGCGGCGAGCCGGCAGCGTCCGCCTTCCGCCGCGCGCCGGCCGGCTCGCGTGAGACGGCGGCCTTCCCGTGCGCCGGCTTCGCTTCGATCATGGCCACGAGGCGCGCGAGCGCGTCGAGGAGCGCCCCCCGGACGCGGTCGTACGTCTTCGGACCGACGTCGCCCCGCTTCCGCGCGCGCTCGAGCTCGACGAACTCGTCGAGCAGCGCGTCGCGCGCCTCGATCAGCTCTCGCCGCTCCTCGTCGTCGGGCCCGCGGTCTTCGTCGCGCCGACGGACCAGGTTCATCGCGGCCCCGCCGATCACGGCGGCGCCGGCCAGGAGGAGCGCGATCCACCGGCCCACGCTGGGCGTCGGCAGCCCGCCGAGCGTGATCTCGATGGTCTTCAGCCCGCCTTCCACGCGGGTGCCCTGCCTCTCGGTGATCAGGATCTTCTTGCCGTCCCGGTTCTGGGTGCGCTGCGCCGCCGGGAAGCCGGCGACGTTCAGCGTCATCGACTTCGACGCCTCGGCCATCACGCGCATCTGGGCCATGCGCGGCGGCAGCTCGATGCGGATCGTCTGGCGCTCTTCCAGATTGAGCGGGACCTGCCAGCGGAACTGGCCCTCGTGCCGGCCGGGGCTCACGGTGCCGCGCAGCGCCGCACCGGTGCCCTTGACCTCCTCGAAGCGCACCTCGCCCATGCCCTCGGTCTTGTTGAACGCCTTGTAGTCGGGCGGGAGGGCGAACGTCTCGTTGGGCAGCCAGGCGACGCGGCCGAGGTTGTAGACCTGGAACAGCTGCTCCACCGAGATCGAGTCCTGACGGAGCTGGAGGTAGATGATGCCCTGCGTCCCGACCATCAGGTTGTTCACGTCCGGCGTGGCCTCGTAGACGTGGAGCACGGCGCGCTTGCCGGCCTCGGCGCTGAGCCCGAAATGCGGCAGCGAGAACGTGCCGCCGTCGCGCGTGACCGAGATGCCGTAGCTCGTGCCGCCGCCGATCGTGAGGTTCTCGAGCCGGACGGTGCCCGCGTCGTCCGTCTCTCGCTTCACGCGCTCGCGCGAGTCGCCCTTCGTCACCGAGCTCTGCATGATGTCGACGTCGACCGGGATGCGAGGGACGGGCTTGCCGTCCGCGTCCTGCACGGTGAGCACGAGGACGCCGGGCGGAAGGGCGGCGTCCTCCCGGGCCGTGTCCTCGGGCGCCTCGAACAGGCCGGTCGCCTGCTCGGAAGCGCGCCGGGATGCCGCATCTCTCGCGGGAGGCTTTCCCACCGGAGGGTGACCGGAAGGCAGCTCCTGCTCGACCTCGGGATGGCCCGGCGGGAGAGCGCCCGCGGCGTCGGGTGCGCCCGCGTCGGCCCCAGCCGTCGAGGCTGCAGCGGGGCTCGCGCTTCCGGCAGCCGCGGCCCCCGCCGGCGGCTTCGCCGCGCTCGGCGCCGGCGTCTTCGCATCCTGCTTGGGCGCCGCGGGCTGCGCGGAAGCCGTCTTGCCCGCCGCGGGCTGCGCCGAGGCGGCCGCCGCCGCGGGCGGGGCCGGAGCAGCCGGCTGCGCCTGCGCCGCGTGCGCGGCGGTCATGCTCAGCGAGGCGATCGCGGCCAGCGGGGTGTACCTGGTCCAGCGCATCACAACGCCCTCCTGCTGTCGTTCTCGTCGACGCCGGCCACGGCCTCGTCCGTCGCAACCTGATCGGCCAGCGGCGCGCCGGCCGCGCACTTCGTCCCGCACTTCTTGCAAAACACGGCGTCTTCGTCGTTCAGCGTGCCGCAGGCCGCGCACGCCAGCGCCGCCTCGCGCTCCTCCGTCGCCGCGGCCACGTCGCTCTCGCCGTCCGCCACCGGCTCCGGAACGCGCTCCTGCTCCGGCTGCTTGGCCCCGACGCGCTTCCGCTTCGCCGGCCTGGCCTCCGCGGCGGCGCCCTCCGGCGCGCTCGCGGCCGCGTCCACGCCCAGCTCCGGGGCGTCCACGCCGCCGTCGTCCTGCAGCCCGGCGCGCCGGAGGTGACTCGCCACGAGCGCGGCGACCTGCTCGCGCCGCGGCTGCGCGTCGGCGTCCAGCACGCGGAGCAGCCGCTTCGCCTCGGCGCGGTACTTCGCGACCAGCTCGGCGTAGTCCTCGTCGCTGATCTTCCCGACGCTCCGCTCGAACTCCAGGTCCTTGAGCGCGCGCAGGACGGCCTGCTTCTGCTCCTCCTCTGCGCGCGGCGCGCCGATGGCGTACGCGTCGGCGCCGCTCAGCGCCGTCTCCCCGAGCAGCACGCGCAGGCTCGCCCAGAAGATGGCGATCACGGCGACGAGCGCGCCGCCG
>JAICEP010000467.1 GCA_025924095.1 Sorangium sp. | reverse complement strand
GGGCCAGTCGCGGAGGGGATACAGCGACGCCGGAGCCATCGCCATGTCATGCCCGGGATCCGTGACATGTCACGCCGGGCGATCACCGCCGCGACCGGCTTTGCGGCGTAAACGGACCTGAAGCGCCCTTGCAGGACCTGGCCCGCGGATTGCAATTGGCAATTGTTGCGCGCGCCCGGACGCCTCGCGGCGGGCCGAGGTCGGCGCGGCAGCCCTGTGCCGCATCGCTTTGCCATACAATTGCAATCGGGTTGCGTCAGCTCGGTGTTCGCCCGCTGCGGGAGGGGGGGTCCGACGTCTGGGAATCCCCCGGTCCAAGCGGTCGGCGGTCGCTGCCCGCTGGTGGGTAAGGAAACGCTGTCCCGAGAGATTCAGAACTTCGAGAGAATGAAATAAATATTCATGAAAAATCTTTATTCTTTGGGCCTCTGTAGCGTGGCCCTCGCGGCCCTGTCCGCCCCCTGGGGTGCGCCGTCACACCCGATGACGCCCTAGAGACGGAAGAGGAGCTCGTCGAGTCGACCTCACAAGCCATCACGGTTTCCGGGCTAGGTCACTACTGCAGCGGGACATGGCCCGGCCTCGGCGGCTGGGCGTTCACCTCGGACACGACCGGAGGCGATCCCTGCGCCTCGATCATCAGCACAGGCGGCACCATCCGGCGAAAAGGCCTCTACTCGGCCAGCGGCGTGAACCGCGTCGTTTCCCGGTGCAACCCTCCCAGCTACAACTGGGTGGGCCAGTACCAGGGCTCGGGCAACGCCCCCTTGACGGCAGCGTACAATGCCGCGGACGGCCAGTCGGAGTGCACCTTCACCGTGTCGCCGGTGTCGATACCGATCTTCGACTCCCCCTTCTCGCTCTCGACGACGTACTCCCACGCCACCGGCTTCGACTCCGCCAAGGCGCCGTACAACACGCTCAACGTCGCGGATTTCGGGCAGACGGGGTCGACCGCCGCCACGATCGTCGACTGGATGGGTCGGGACAAGAGCAGCGGCGGGTTCATGAACGGTCACGATGGTCATGACTGGTTCATGGACAGAGGGACGCCCATCCGCGCGGTGGCCGACGGCATCGTGGTCATGGCGCGCGACTGGCCCTCGGGGGCTACGGGCAGCGATAGCCCCGATCAGAAGGAGGTCGCCATCGAGCACACGGTGCGCGGGACCGCCGGATCGACCTATGTGGAGAAGTTCGTGACGTACTACGCGCACTTCCAGTCGTACTCGGTGGAGGTCGGGGACGTCGTGTCGAAGGGGCAGCAGATCGGCCTGTCCGGCAACACGGGTTCTTCGTCGGGTCCACATCTGCACTTCAGCGTGACCCGGAAGACGAACACGGCAAACGCGCTCTCCGAGACCGTCAGCTGGTTCCTTCCGCCGACGGGCCATAGCAACAGCGCCGACAACACCATCGAACCCTACGGGTGGGGCGCGCCTTCGGGCTTCGATCCGTGGTCCTGGCGGGGCTACCCGGACGGCGTGCTGAGCATCGCGCTCTGGAACAGCGGGCAGGCGCCCTCGACCGGCACCTGGTAGCGCGCCGGAGCGGCGTTCGACGGTCATCGCTGCTTGACGATCGCGCCGTCGCGCACAGCGCCGGCGGCGCGCTCATCTGAACACGACGCCCGCCGGCGACCGCTCCTGGCGCAGGACACCGATCTCCTCGAGCTCCTGGATCATCCTGTCGACGCGCGCTTCGGTCGGCCGGGGTCGCGTCGCCCTGGCGATCGGCGCCGAAGGTGAGCGAGAGGAGCGCCCACAGCTCGGCGGGCGCGCCGGGATCGAAGCGGACGCCGAAGAGCTCGGCGAGATCGCAGGCCATCCGGACATGCCTGCGCAGGCGGAGCACGGCCTCCGCCCCCATGGAGAGCGCGGCGGCAGGCAGGGCGACGATGGACGGACCGGGTACTGCTGGAGCGGGCCGTGGCGCTCGTCCGGTCCGGCGTCATGACGGACGGCGACAGGCGTGCGGTGTCCAAGGCGCGCCGCGTGGCCATCGACAGCCGCCCTTTAGCCGGGGCCGGGCGGGCTGAGGGCACGATCAACCTGCTCGGCCATGCTGCACGCAACATCGTCCGCGTCGTGTCGAAGATCACGAGCGTCCGCCCGAGGTGATTGCCGCTCTAGACGGCAATCGCCGCCGAAAAGACGAATCGCCCAGCGTGACATGTCACGGCTCGAGCGCGCTGTCCCACAATCCCGGGTCCCGGAGCGGCCCGCATCGACAGCGCGCTTCACCGCCGTGCCGCCCGCAGGCGCTGGGCCTGCGCGCTCGCCGCGCCCGCGCGCACGCGGCGCCCCACGGCCGCGGCGAGTTTTGCTAGCATCGCCGCCCCATGCCCTGGCTCTGGTACGTAGGTCCCCTCGCGTTGCTCGTCGTCTGGTACCTGACCGGCTTGCGCGGTCGGCACGAGGCGCGGCGCGACGGCGAGCTCGTGCGCTGGCGTGCGCTGATGACGCCGAACGCGGCCGCTCGCCGCCGCGGGGCGTACCGCGACGCCCGGAAGACCGTCGCCGACATCGACGGCCCTCGCCCGGTGCGCTCGTCGCCGAGCAGCCTCGAGCGCATGCTGGAGGAGACGGGCGGCGGCGCGGTCGTCGCCCGCTACGAGCTCGTCCCGAAGCTCGCCTACGTCGTGGTCGCCGGGCCGGACGCGAAGAACGGCAGCGAGTACCAGGTGGTCCTCGCGAAGCTGGACAAGGCTGCGCCCCGGCTCACCGTGTCCCCGCTGCCCATCATCGACGGCAACCGCGCCCCCAACACCGGCGTCCAGTTCAAGAAGGACCCGGACTTCATGGAGCAGTTCCTTGTCGAGGGGCCGGAAGCGAAGGCCATCGGCCGGTGGCTCTCGGCGCGCGTCCGCGATGCGCTGCGCGACTTCCCCGACGCGTGGCTGTTCGTGCAGGACCGCGCCATGGCGCTCGCTGTGTACGGCCCCGTCGACGCGGAGCGCCTCCAGGAGCTCGTGATCGCCGCCGACGCGATCTTCGCGGAGCACGGCGCCGGCGGCGCCCCCTCCCTGCTCTTCGAGGACGACAGCGCGGCTGACGACGACGAGAACGACGAGGACGAGGACCAGGACCAGGACGAGGAAGACAGCGACGACGAGGACGAGGAGACGACGGGCGCCGAGCGCGCCGTTCGGTAAACACGGGCGAGCCGGACCATGTTAGTCATCGCAGCTGGGACCGCTTGAACGCGAAACCGCTGCTCTCCTCCGCCGTCCTGCTCTCGCTCTGGCTGGCGGCCCCGGCTGCCGTGCCGGCGGAAAAGAACAGCTGGATCGAGAGCCAGGGCTCCCGCGTGGCGCTCGAGCTCGACGTCCTGAGCAAGTCGGCCGGATGGTCGATGGATGACGTCGAGTCGGAGGTGAGCACGTTCGGCCTGAGCTTCGCTCTCGTCGGTCAGCTCCAGTGGCGCAAGCGGCTCCACCTCGATGCGGAGATCCCGCTCGCCTACGGCAACGTCTCCGCCACGTTCCGGTCGTCCCGGCTCGGCGTCGACGAGAGCAGCAGCGCCGGCAGCCTCCTCTTCGGCAACCCCACGATCGGCGCCCACTACGCGCGCGCGATGTCGCGCAAGCTCGCCGTCTTCGGCGGCGGCGCGCTCTCGATCCCCGTCCTCACCGACCCCAACGCCGACGCGCGCGCCACGCTGCAGGCGACCGCCCCGGCGCGCGCCTACGTCGATCTGCACCGGCTCATCCCCGAGCACTTTCCCCTGAGGGCCCGCGGCGGCGTCGAGGCGGAGCTCGCCACGCGGCTCGTCTACCGCGCGGACACCGCGGTGATGCTCGCCCTCCCGACCAGCGGGAGCGACGTCGACCTCGTGCTCGAGCAGGGCAACGAGCTCGAGATGCGCGGCAAGGGCGTCCTGGGCGGCGGGCTCCGGCTCCAGGCCGCGCTGACGCTCACGCGCGAGGACATGGCGCAGCTCGCGCTGGAGCCGTTCGTCAGCTACACGCCGGAGAAGCCCGGCTACTATGGCCGCGCGGGGCTGCTCGTGGCGCTCGACGCGCCGCTCGGGTTCGGCCTCGCCGAGGACAAGGTCGCCACGCTGCGGCTCGCGGTCGGCCACAGGTTCTGAGCGCGCGCCGCGCCGCCGCTCGTCGTAGGCTTCGGCGGAGCGGGGGGCGGGCGAAAGGGGGGCGGATCACCATGGGCGAGCACCACGTCTCCGAGCAGGCGAGCGAGGAGCAGCTTCAGTCCTTCATGCGGGCGTTGCTCGACGACGTGGAGGCGCTCGAGCGCTTGCTCCAGGAAGATCGCATCGAGTCGGGCGTGCGCCGGATCGGCGCCGAGCAGGAGATGTTCCTTGTCGACCGCGCGCTCCGCCCCGCGCCGCTCGCGCTGGAGGTGCTCGAGCGGGCCGCCGACGACCGGCTCACGACCGAGCTCGCCCGCTTCAACCTCGAGGCGAACCTGACCCCGCTCCCGTTCGGCGGCGACTGCCTGCGGCGGCTCGAGGCCGAGCTCTCCGACGTCGTCGGCCGGGCCGCCGGGGCCGCGCGCGCCCTCGGCGCCGACGTGCTGCTCGCGGGCATCCTCCCCACGCTGCGCGCCGGCGACCTCCGCCTGGAGAGCCTCACGCCGGCGCCGCGCTACCACGAGCTCAACCGCGCGCTCCTGGAGCTGCGCCAGGGCCACTTCCGCGTGTCGATCCACGGGCTCGACGAGCTCGAGATGACCCACGACAACATCCTGCTCGAGTCGTGCAACACGAGCTTCCAGATCCACCTCCAGGTCGGGGCGCTGGAGTTCGCGCCGCTCTACAACCTGGCCCAGGCGGTGACCGCGCCCGTCCTCGCCGCCGCGGTCAACTCGCCGCTGCTCCTCGGGCAGCGGCTCTGGCACGAAACGCGGATCGCCCTCTTCGAGAGCTCGGTCGACACCCGCCCGAGCGCGCGCGAGGTCCGGCAGCACAAGCCCCGCGTCCACTTCGGCGACGGCTGGGTGCAGGGCGGCGCGCTCGAGCTCTTCCGCGAGGACATCGCGCGGTTCCGCGTGATCATGACCGCCGAGACCGGCGAGCCGCCGCTCTCGGTGCTCGCGCGCGGCGAGGTGCCGGAGCTCAAGGCCCTGCGCGTCCACAACGGCACCGTCTACCGCTGGAACCGCCCCTGCTACGGCGTCTCGGGCGGGGTCGCGCACCTGCGCATCGAGAGCCGCGCGCTGCCCGCGGGGCCCACGATCCTCGACGAGGTCGCGAACGCCGCCTTCTTCTTCGGCCTGATGTCCGGCCTCGCCGCCGAGCACCCGCGCATCGACCTCGAGATGCCGTTCGAGGACGCCAAGGCGAACTTCTTCGCGGCGGCGCGCCACGGCCTCAAGGCGCAGCTCACGTGGACCTGTGGGCGGAGCTTCCCTGCCCCGGAGCTCATCCTGTCGCACCTCCTCCCCGCCGCCCGCGGGGGCCTCGCGGCCGCGGGCATCGACGCCGCCGACATCGACCGCTATCTCGGCGTCATCGAGGAGCGCGTGCGCCGCGGCCAGACCGGCGCCCAGTGGGCGCTCGGCTCGCTCGCCTCGATGGCCGGGCAGGGCACCTCGGAGCTGCAGTGCCGCGCGCTCTGCGCCGCGATGCTCGCCCGCCAGCAGGAGGAGGCCCGGAGCGGCGGGTCCGGTCGCCCGGTGCACACCTGGGAGCCTGCCGCGCTCGAGGCGGACCGGGACCTCCTGCGCGACAGCTACCGGACCGTGGGCCAGTTCATGTCGACCGATCTCTTCACGGTGCGGCCCACCGACATCGTCGACTTCGCCGCGAGCGTCATGGACTGGCGGCACGTGCGCCACGTGCCGGTCGAGGACGACCAGGGCCGGCTGGTCGGCGTCGTCTCGCACCGCGCGCTGCTCCGGCTGGTCGCCCGCGGCGTCGCGGCGGCGCCGAACGGTTCCGGCCCGCCCACGGTCGCGTCCATCATGCGGACCGATCCCGTGACGATCGCCCCGGAGACGCCGACGTTGGAGGCGATGCGGATCATGCGCGAGCAGCGCGTCGGTTGCCTGCCCGTGGTCGCGGGCGAGCGGCTCGTGGGCATCGTGACGGAGCGCGATCTCCTCGACGTATCCGCGACGCTCCTCGAGGCCTTCCTGCGCGAGACGTGAGCGGTCGCTGCCCCCGGCGAGGCGCGCGCCGGAGCCGCAGAGGGAGAATTCAACGCAAAGGCGCAAAGGCGCAAAGGCGCAAGAAGAGGTCAGGAAAGAATCTTCCCGACGTCCCTTTGCGCCTTCCCGTTCTTCACTTCCTCGACCGTCGATCCAGCCAGAGCGGCGGTCACCCGCACAGGAGACGGGCCCAGATCGGCGTTTTCGGCGCGGAAGCGCACTCCAGTGCGCTGAGCACCGAAAACGTCGAGGTGGGCCCGTATCCGAAGCGAGTGAGCACCGCTCCCTAGTCCAGCGCCACGACGGTCTGGAGCGACTCCTCCTCGCCGTCGAAGGCCGGGATCCGGGTGCCGAGGAGGATCACCTCCACGCAGCTGCC
>JAICEP010000466.1 GCA_025924095.1 Sorangium sp. | reverse complement strand
GAACACCTCCCTGCCCGACATCGGCAACTACAACCGCTGGGGCTTCCTGGACAGGAAGACGGAGCGCCGCGTCGCCGAATCGGAGGTGAAGCGGTTGCGGACGAAGACGCCTGGCATTCGTCAGAGCGTCGCGAACCTCTCCGGCGGAAACCAGCAGAAGGTGGTGCTCGGAAAATGGCTGGCCATGAGCCCGCGCGTGCTCATCGTGGACGAGCCGACACGCGGGATCGACGTCGGCGCCAAGGCCGAGATCTACCGCCACATGGCCGCCCTCGCGGATGGAGGTATCACGATCTTGATGGTCAGCTCGGACATGGGAGAGATCATCGGAATGAGCGATCGCGTCGCCGTCATGCACGAGCGACGCATCAAGGGGGTATTGCCGCGGGAGCGGCTCAGCCAGGAACGGATCGCGACGTTGATGACGGGCCAGGCCGACGTGGAGGTTTTGTCGTGAGGCGCGAGCTTGGCATGACCATCGCGCTCGCCGTGATGTGTCTGGGTCTCTACCTCTCGAACCCGGATTTTCTCGGGCAGTCGAACTCGATCAACACCCTGCGGCAGATCTCGATGCTCGGGATCTTCGCGATCGGCATCGGCTTCGTCATCATCACCGGCGGCATCGATCTGTCGATCGGGTCCGTGATCGGCCTGACGGGCGTCCTGATCGCGAAGCTCTCGTCGAGCCAGGCCGGCGGCCTGGGCTACTCGTTGTGGATCGGCATTCCGGCGGCGCTCGGCGTGGCGCTGCTGATCGGCCTCGGCCAGGGGCTCTTGATCACGCGGCTCAAGCTGCAGCCGTTCATCGTCACGCTCGGCGGCATGCTGTTCTTGCGCGGGGTCTCGCAGACCATCGCCGAGGGCGGCACCCTGAGCCTCGGGGGCTCGCCGCTGCTCCACCTCGCGAACGGCGGGCTGTTCCACGTTGGCAGCGACGCGCTCGTCCCGTATCCGTTTCTGATCTTCCTCGCCGTGATCGGCGTCTCGACCTACGCGCTGCACTTCACGGTGTTCGGGCGGTACGTCTATGCGATCGGCGGCAATCGCGACGCAGCGGAGTACTCCGGCATCAACGTGAAGCGGGTGGAGACGTCCACCTACATGATCTCGGCGGGTCTCGGCGGCGTCGCTGGCGTCTGTTACGCGTCGTACATCGGGCAGATGTCGCAACAGGTCGGCATCGCGTACGAGATGTACGCGATCGCCGCGGCCGTGCTCGGCGGCTGCTCGCTTCGCGGCGGTGAGGGCACGGTGCTCGGCATCCTCATCGGCTCCGCGCTGATGCGCGTCATCGACAACGGCATCAACATGTTCCAGATGCCGTACGAGGACGCTGACGGCATACGACGCATCTGGCGCCTGGACCCGAACTGGACGTTCATCATCATCGGCGCCGTGATCCTCGTCGCCGTCATCCTCGACCAGATCGTGCACATGGTGCAGGCAAGACGGCGCACCCGGCGTGCCTCCGCGGGAGCCGCCGAGGCGGCGCTGAGCCTCCAGGCGGCCGCGGCCTTCAGCGCGGCGGAGTCGCCGGCCGCACGATCGCCCGATCACGAAGACGTCTGAGCCCTCCGGCCAGTACGGGGCCGGGCGGCTCGTCGAGGCCTCTCGCGTACCAGGAACAGACGTGGACGACGCAGCTCGAGGCTAGAGGCAGCGCAGCACGTTGTCGCGCACGAGCTGCCAGATGGTCTCGGGGATGTCGCCCAGCCAGCGCGCGTCGCGCTCGACGGGCGTCTCGGCGTCGTCGAGCGGGTCGTCAGGGCTGTAGACGAGCCGCCACAGCCGCTCGCTCACCGAGCCGTTCCGGTCGATCACGAAGCGGTGGACGAGCTTCTTCGCGAGCTCCTCGCCCTCGACGTCGAGGAGCAGCACCGGCGCCTCGACCTTGACCTCGCGAAGCGGCTTGAGCCGGAGATAGACCCCCTTCACGAGCTCGACCTCGTCCGGCGGCTCGAACCCCGCCGCGCGGAAGTCGACAGGCGCCTTTGTGTTGCCGACGAGGTAATACTCTCCCTGGGTCTCGGCGAGGATCGCGCCGCCCAGCCTTCCTACGCGTGCCATCTAGACCTCCTCCGAAGTGAGGCTCTCGTCCGATGAAGTGAGCATCTCGTCCGAGAGCACGAGCGTGCGCCCCGGCGTCTGGCCCGGGAGCGCCGCTCCATCCCATGTGTACTTGTTCGTGTATCCGCGCGGCGTGACCATGTACCCCTCGAACAGGAAGGTGTTTGTCGAGCCGACGAGCACCGTGGTGAGCATCCCGATCTCGTAGTCGAGGAAGTGATCGACATCGGTGATCACGGCGCTCTCCAGCTTGCGATAGGCGCTCTTCACGAGCGCGACCGGCGTCGTGCCCGCGCGGTGCTGACGGATGATCTCCTGGGCCCGCACGATCTGGCGCGTGCGCCGGCCGCTCGCCGGATTGTAAAGACCGATGACGAAGTCGGCGGAGGCGGCGGCCTCGAGCCGCCGCTCGATGGCCGGCCAGGGGGTCAGGAGGTCGGACAGGGAGATGGCGCAGAAGTCGTGCCCGAGCGGCGCGCCGACGAGCGACGCGCACGCGTTGAGCGCGGTCATGCCGGGCACGATGCGGAGCTCGGGCGACTCGCCCCGCTTCCAGCCGATCTCCTGGAGCACCTGGAAGACGAGCCCGGCCATGCCGTAGACCCCGGCGTCGCCCGAGGAGATGATCGCGACGCGCCCGCCGTCCCGCGCCCGCTCCACGGCGGCGCGCGCCCGGCCGATCTCCTCGGTCATGCCGGTCTTGACCACCTCCTTGCCCTCGATGAGGTGCTTCACCAGCCGGATATACGTCGTGTACCCCACGATGAGATCCGACGAGGCGATCGCCTCCAGGGCGGCGCGGGACGCGTGCGCCTCGGCGCCAGGACCGATCCCGACGATCGACAGGACTCCTTTGTCACCCATGGCTCTCCTCGATGGTTCGCTTCGCGAACGGGACGCGCGCGACGGCGAGCGTCATGGACCGGCCCACACCCGGCTCGGTGTACGCCCGCTTCGGCACGAGCAGCCTCGCGGCCCCGGCCGCGCGCAGGGCGGCGGGCTCGGCGACGCCCCGGGCGCCGACGTGCTTCTTCACCGTCTCCGACGGGTTCTCGATGCCCTCGGTCGCGTCGAGCTCCTCGGCCGTGAACGTGACGAGCGGCCACCCCCGCCGCGCCGACAGCGCGAGCAGCGCCTCCTCGTCGGCCTTCTTGTCGATCGTCGCCAGCGCCTTCACCGATTTCGCCGACAGCCCGTGCTCGTCGAGCAGCCGGTCGACCCCGCGCTCCACCATGTCGAGCGGCGCGCCGCGGTCGCAGCCGACGCCGAGGACGAGGCTCTTCGGGCGGTAGACGACGGCGCGCTCGACGACCGCGGGGTGCGAGCGCAGGAGATCGCGATCGCTCGCGACGAGGAGCATCTCCCACGCGTCCGGATCCACGCCGTCGAGCGACGTCGCGTAGCGCACGCCCGGCGGGAGCGGCGTCGCCTCGGGCCAGAACGACGGCTCGCCCGTCTCCTGGACGAACAGCACGGGCGCGGCGTTCACGACGGCGGCGCAGCCGCGCGTCACGTTGCGATCGGGGTCGTCGAGGGTCCACCCGAGCTCGCGGCCGAGGATGTCGACCGTCAGCGTCCCGAGCGCGTCGGACGCCGTGGTCACCACCGGCTGCGCGCCGAGCAGCGCGGCCACCTTGTCGGTGAACGCGTTGCCCCGGCCGACGTGGCCGGAGAGCACGCAGATCGAGAACCGGGCCGCGTCGTCGACGCACACGACCGCCGGATCGACCTTCTTGTTCTTGAGCAGCGGCGCGACCATGCGCACCACGGCGCCGACGCTGATCACGAAGACGTGGCAGTCGTAGGCCGTGAACGCCTCGTTCAAGAGCGGCCCCATCGGCAGCGGGAGCGGCTTCGCCCCCTCCGGCGCCCCGTCGAACAGCTTCTGCGACACGTAGAGATCCGCGCCCGGGAGGCCCGGGACGAGCCGGCGCGCGATGTCGATCCCGTGGCGCGTGATGGCGTAGACGGCGTAGGGCTTGCGCGCGGCGATCATGGCGCCTCCGGTTCGTTAAGTGTCTTTTCGAAGCTGCCCGGCAGCGAGGCCTCGGCCTCGCCGACGAGGAGCCCGCTCCGCTCCCCGCGCGTGACGACGACCATGGCGAAGCAGTCGCCCCGCTCGTCCTGCGCGGCCCGGAGGTCCCGGACGATGCGCTGCTCGGGCATCGTCGCCTTGGAGACGAACACCGCCCGATCGAGGAGGCCCGCCCGCGTGAGCGCCTCGGTCACCTTCGGCATCTCCGAGCCGATCTTCATCAGGACCACGGTGTCGAAGCGACAGAGGACGTCGGTCAGGTCGTCGACGCCGTACGTGGCGGGGAGGATGGCGATCCGCTCCTGCCCGTCGGCGAGCGAGAGCCCGCTCACGGCCGGGACCGCCGTGACCGAGGTGACGCCGGGGACGACCTCGACCTCGAGCCCGGGGAAGCGGCGGAGCGCCTCGCGGCGGACATAGACGAACGTGCTGAAGAGCGACGGATCGCCCTCGGTGGCGAACGCGACGGAGAGGCCGCGCGCGAGCCGATCGCCGATCTGGCCCACGGCCGCGTCGATGTACGGGCGGACGCGATCCGGGTCCTTGCTCATGGGGAAGGTGAGGAGCAGCCGCTCCTGGTCCGGCCGCCTGGGGACGACGGGCGAGAGGATCCGGTAGGCCATCGAGGCGCCGAAGTCCGAGCTGCGGGGGAGCGCGAGCACGTCCGCGGCCTCGAGGACGCGCACGGCGCGCAGCGTGAGCAGGTCCGGCGCGCCGGGGCCGACGCCGACGCCGTAGAGCTTGCCGAGGCCGCTCATGACGCCTCCGAGGCGGGCGCCGGCCGGGCCGCCTGCGACCGCGCCGGCTCCGCTTCCTCGGGCCTCGCGGGCTTCGTCGCGGCGAAGACGTGGATCGGGTTCAGCGCCTCGTACCGCATGTAGCGCGCGAGCGGCACGCCGCGCGAGACCGAGAGCAGCGTGACCTCGGGATCGAGCCCCCGCGCCCGGAGCGCGCGGTACGTCTCGGCCACGTTCTCCATCGTGATCGCGTTGACCACGAGCCGGCCGCCCGGCCGCAGGCGATCGAGCGCCGCCGTGATGATCTCCTCCATGCTCCCCTTGCTCCCTCCGACGAACACCGCGTCCGGGTCCTCGAGCGCCGCGAGCGCCTCGGGCGCGCGGCCCGCGACGACGCGCACGTTGTCGACCCCGTGCGTGCGGACGTTGTCCCGGCAGATCTCCACGCCCTCCGGGTCGACCTCGATCGCGTAGACGCGCCCGAGGGGGCAGAGCATCGCCGCCTCGATCGAGACCGACCCCGAGCCGGCGCCGACGTCCCAGACGACCGCGTCGGGGCGGATCGCCATCGAGGCGATCGAGAGCAGGCGCACCTCGCGCTTCGTGATGAGGCCGTTCTTCGGCATGCGCTTCGCGAACGCGTCCTCGTGCAGGTAGGGGACGGCCGGCGGCGGCCGCCACGCCGGATCGCTCCGCAGGAGCAGGAGCACGTTCAGCGGGCCGATGTCGTCGCAGGACGCGAGCGCGGCGAGGTCGAACGCGCGCACGCGCTCGCCGGCGCCCGCGAGGCTCTCGCAGACCCACGCCTTCCAGCCTGTATCGCCGTGCTCGAGGAGGCGCGCGGCGAGGCGGGCCGGGCTGTTCTCCCCGTCGGTCAGCACCGCGACCTTCGAGAGCCGGCGGAGGCGCGTCGCGAACCCCTCGGGCGAGCGCCCGTGGACCGAGACGAACGCGGCGTCGTCCCAGGCGATGCCGGTGCGCGCGAACGCCCACTGGACCGAGCTCAGGGTCGGGATGATCTCGACGTGCTCGCCGCCGAGCTTCCGGACGACGAGCGCGCCGACGCCGAAGAACAGCGGGTCGCCCGAGGCGAGGATGCACACGTTCTGCTCGGCCGAGAGGGCCTCCACGCGGTCGAGCGCCGCGGACAGGCCGCCCTTGAGGGCGATCTTCTCGCCGCGGAACTGCGGGAAGAACTCGAGGTGCCGCTCGCCCCCGACGAGCACCTCGGCCCGGGCGACCGCGGACGCGGCGCGGCTCGAGAGGCTGGCGCACCCGTCGTCGCCGATGCCGACGACGGTCACGGCGCGGCGCGCGCTCATCGCGCCACCGTCGCCGCCGGGCCGGACGGCAGCGTCGGATCCGGGGGGTCCGCCGAGAGGAGCAGCAGCGCGTGGACGATCGCGACGGCGATCGGGCTCCCGCCCTTGCGCCCGCGCGCGACGATGGAGGGGAGCCCGGACTCGAGCAGCGCCTCCTTGGACTCCGCCGCCGACACGAACCCGACCGGCACGCCGATCACGAGCGCCGGCCGCGCCCCCTCCTCCCGGGCGAGGCGCACGACCTCGAGCAGCGCGGTCGGCGCGTTGCCGATCGCGACGACCGCCCCGTCGAGGAGCCCGAGCCGGTGCGCCTTGCGCATCGACTCGATGGCGCGGGTCGAGCCGG
>JAICEP010000465.1 GCA_025924095.1 Sorangium sp. | reverse complement strand
GAGGTGAAGCTCCTGTCTCACGCGGCCGTCGAGCGGGGTCGCCTGGCCAAGCTCAGCCTCCATCGTGACTGCCCCGCGCGCTCGGCCCGGCGCACCGACCTGATGACGCCGCACCGACCTGGCGCACGGACGCGGGAGACCTCCCGCGCAGGGGCATCACGACCGATTGCGCTCCCGAGAAAAGCGATCCCGAAAAACAGATCGCTTGACGGACTCTCAGGCCCTTGCTAGGAGGCGCTCTCCGTTTCGTCGGCATCGCGTCGAGCGAGCGGGACATAGGCGCGTAGCTCAGTGGTAGAGCACTACCTTGACACGGTAGGGGTCGCCGGTTCGAAACCGGCCGCGCCTACAAATCAGCAGGAGACCTAGCCTGCGAGGTTTCATGGCCCTCGATCAGACAGCCCAGGCCGCCCCGGCGGCCCGCACCACGGTGCGCGAGGCTCTCGCCGACGACATCGCCAAGGACCGCACCGTCATCGGCGCCCGCGTCAACGGGCGCCTCGTCGATCTCCACACCCCATTTCAGCGCGACAGCTCGACCCGGATCGAGCCGGTGCGGACGAGCGATCCGGAGGGCCTGCGCATCATCCGGCACTCGACGGCGCACATCATGGCCGACGCCGTGCAGCGCCTCTTCCCGGGGACGAAGGTCACGATCGGCCCCGCCATCGACGCGGGCTTCTACTACGATTTCGACAAGCCGAGCGGCCCCTTCACGGACGAGGATCTCGCCAAGATCGAGGCGAAGATGCGCGAGATCATCGCCGCGGGCCGCCCGTTCCGGCGCGACGTGGTGAACCGCGAGGCGGCCCACGAGCTCTTCGCGCAGATGGGCGAGACGTACAAGCGCGAGATCATCGACGCGATCCCGGCGGGCGAGGACGTCTCGCTCTACCGGCACAGCGACGGCGAGCGCGAGTGGGTCGACCTCTGCGAGGGGCCGCACGTGCCGGACGCCTCGGTGCTCCAGGCCATCAAGCTGGTCAGCGTGGCCGGCGCCTACTGGCGCGGCGACGAGCGCAACCCGATGCTCCAGCGCATCTACGGCACGGCGTTCCCGAGCCAGGCGGCGCTCGACGAGCACATGAAGCTGCTCGCGGAGGCCAAGGAGCGCGACCACAGGAAGCTCGGGAAAGAGCTCGAGCTCTTCATGTTCCACGAGATCGCGCCGGCCATGCCGTTCCTCCTGCCGCGCGGCGCGCACGTCTACAACGCGCTCGTCCAGTACATGCGCGACCTCTACGTCGACTACGGGTACGAGGAGGTCATCACGCCGCAGATCTTCGACAAGCGCCTGTTCGAGACGAGCGGGCACCTGCCGAACTACCGCGAGAACATGTACCTCCCCGTCACGGCGGAGCACCTGGACGCGGCGCGGCTCGCGCTCCGTCTCGGGGTCTCTCCGGGGGAGGCGGACGCGGCGATCTACAAGGAAGCGGACAAGAAGCGCGACGCCGCGGTCCTGGAGCAGCTCGCGGAGCTCGAGCGGCTCGCCCAGAAGCCGATGAACTGCCCGAGCCACTGCCTCATCTTCGGCCAGCGGCGGCGCAGCTACCGCGAGCTGCCGTGGCGGCTCGCCGACTTCGGGCGGCTCCACCGGTACGAGCGCGGCGGCGTCGTCCACGGCCTCGCCCGGGTGCGGAGCTTCTGCCAGGACGACGCCCACATCTTCTGCGCTCCGGAGCAGATGCAGGGCGAGATCCAGGCGTTCCTGCGGCTCCTGCTCGAGGTGTACGCCGCGTTCCGGTTCGCCAAGATCGACATCAAGCTCGCGACCCGGCCCAAGAAGCGCATCGGCACCGACGCGCAGTGGGACGCCGCGGAGGGCGCGCTCGCCGAGGCGCTGAAGCAAGCCGGCCTCCCCTTCGAGATCGCGCCCGAGGAGGGCGCGTTCTACGGCCCGAAGCTCGAGTTCCACGTCGAGGACGCGCTGCGCCGGAGCTGGCAGCTCGGCACGATCCAGGTGGACTACGCACTGCCCGACCGCTTCGAGCTCGAGTACACAGGCGCCGACGGCGGCGCCCACCGCCCGGTGATGCTCCACCGGGCGATCCTCGGCTCGCTCGAGCGGTTCTTCTCGGTGTACCTCGAGCACATCGGGGGCGCCTTCCCGGCCTGGCTGGCCCCGGAGCAGGCGGTCATCGTCACGGTCAGCGAGAAGCAGGCGGCCTACGCACAGGAAGTTGTGGCGCACCTCCGGGGCCGCGGGCTCCGGGCGAGGGCCGACCTCAGCTCCGACAAGCTCGGCGCCAAGATCCGGGCGGCGCGGCTGACGCGCGTCCCGTACGTGGTCGTGGTCGGCGACAAGGAGGCCGAGGGCCGCAAGGTCGCCCCCCGGTCGCGCGACCTCAACAAGGACCTCGGGGCGATGCCGCTCGAGGACTTCGCCGACCGGCTCGCCGCGGAGTCGAAGCCCCCTCGCCTCGCGGTGAGCGCCTCCGCTTCGTGACCAGCCGTTCCGGCTGGCCCTTCTCGCCGGCAGGCCCTTCCCTACCCCCGTCGAGCCCGACAGCTCAGGGCTCCCGAGCGCCCCTGCGCCGCGGCGGCCGTCGTGCTTGCTGCCGTTGCCTGCGGCGCGGAGTCAGGCGACATTGGCGTGGTGATGGTCGCCGCGACCACCTTCGGTCGCGAAGCGGCGGTCCGTCGCTTTCAGAATCACAGAACACAAGGAGGCAGCGAAATACCACATGGCGATGAGACGCTTCGACCCTCGGCAGGCCCAGCGGGGGCCGCAGATCCGCATCAACCAGCGCATCCGCGTCCCGGAAATCCGCGTCATCGGCGATGATGGCGAGATGCTCGGCATCATGCAGACCCACGAGGCGCTGCGCCGAGCACAGGAGAAGGGGCTCGACCTCGTCGAGGTCAACCCGAAGGCGGATCCTCCGGTCTGCAAGATCCTCGACTTCGGCAAGTACAAGTACGACGAGAAGAAGAAGGCCCGCGAGGCGAAGCGCAAGCAGAGTGTGGTGGAGATCAAGGAGATCAAGCTCCGTCCCAAGACGGACGACCACGATCTCGAGTTCAAGACCCGGGCTGCGCATCGGTTCCTCGGCGCAGGTCACAAGGTGAAGTTCACGGTCCGCTTCCGCGGCCGCGAGATCACGCACCCGGAGAAGGCGCAGGAGCAGCTCGACTGGATCGTCCAGCACTGCGAGGAGATCGCGAACGTCGAGGTGCGCCCGATGATGGAGCAGCGCACGATGACGCTGATGATGGCGCCCAAGCCCGCCATCCTGCAGAAGGTGGCCCAGGCCCGCGTCGCCGCGGAGAGGGCCCGCCAGAAGGCGCTCCAGGAAGGGCGCGCCGCTCCCGCCGGGGACGAAGAGGACGAGGAGATCGAGAAGCTCGAGAGGCAGCTCGAAGAGCAAGACGACGACGACGACGACGACGAGGCCGAGGGAGCGACCGGGTAACCCGCCCGGGGAGAGCGCGCGTCACGACGGCGGCCGCGGCTGCGGCGGGGCGCGCATCGCGCCGCGCGGCGGGTGCTCGCGTGCTCGCGTGCCGCGCTCCCTTCTGCGTCGCGGGGGGCGCGGCCTCGCCCTCGAACGGCCGCGGGCGCGGCGAGGCGTTCGCGCGCCGCCGGCTCAGTGCGGGATCAAGCCGCCGAGCCACGCCCCTGCGGCGAGGACCGCCAGCGCGGCGACGAGCAGCACAGCCTTCACCGCGCCTCCCCCTGTCCTGAGTGGACGGAGCTCCGGCTCCAGGTCGCGCGGCGCGGCCATGGCGGGCGGCGCCAGCACGCGCGCGGGCGGCGCAGGGGGCTGTGGCGCAGGCACGGGCTGCGGAGAGGCCAGGGTCGGCTCGGCCCTCCTCTCGAGCGGCTGACGCGCGGGAAGCGGCGGCGCGTGCGGCTGACGCGCTGGGAGCGGCGGCGCGTGCGGCGGCTCCGCGGCCGAGTACGCGGGCAGCGTGGCGGGTGAAGCGACCTCCTCGGGCTCCTCGGGCTCCTCGGGCTCCTCGGGCTCCTCGAGCGCGGCGAGGTTGCCCGCCTCGACCGAGACCGCGGCGAGGGACCGCCGCATGAGGTCCTCGCCGGGCGCCGAGATCTTGAGCTCGTCGGCCCACTTGCCGATGTCCTCGAAGGCCGAGATCTTGAGCGGCTCGCTCAGCCGCGCAGCGCTCGGCGCCGCCTTGTCGTCCGGGAGCGACGTGAACTCGAGCAGCGTCTCCTCGATGAGCCTGTCGATGAACGACGCCTTGTCCGACGCGGGGGCGCGCTTCCGCAGCGCCATCGCGCTGCGGACGTGCTCGGCGATGTCGTAGGCGCTGACCGGCCGGCCGAACCTGTAGAGGAAGGTCGTGAGATCCCGGCCGAGCTCGCGCGCGGAGCCGTAGCGATCACCGGGGTCGCGGGCCAGTGAGCGGGCGATGATGCGATCGAGCTCGGGGGGAACCCCCTTGTTGATCTCGGAGAGCGGCGGGATCTGCGCCTGCTGCACGAGCTTGACGGTCTGGTAGTCGGTCTCGCCGAGGAAGAGCCGCTTGCCCGAGAGCATCTCCCAGAGGATGGCGCCGACCGCGAAGATGTCGGTGCGGGGATCGACCTCGAGGCCCTGCGCGGCCTCGGGCGAGAGATAGCTGAACTTGCCCTTGATGATCCCCGCCTCGCTCTTCTCGAGCTGGCTCGTCGCCTTGGCGAGGCCGAAGTCGACGATCTTCACCTCGCCGTACTTGGTGATGAGCACGTTCGGAGGCGACATGTCCCGGTGCACGATCTTGAGCGGGTGCCCGTCGGCCCCCCTGAGCTCGTGGGCGTACGTGAGCCCCTCGCAGAGCTTGCCCGTGATGAACACGGCGGACTCGACCGGGAGGATGCGCCCAGCCTTGCGCATCGACTCGAGGACGGCCTTCAGGTCGGCGCCGTCCACGTACTCCATCACGATGAAGTACGCGTTGTCGCCGACCCCGATGTCGAACACCTGCGCGACGTTGGAGTGGGAGAGGTGCGCGGACAGCCGCGCCTCGTCGAGGAACATCGCGATGAAGCGCTTCTTCTCGCTCAGGTGCGGGAGCACGCGCTTGATCGCGACCTGCTTCTTGAACCCCTCGATCCCCGCGCTCTCGGCGAGGAAGACCTCGGCCATGCCGCCCGAAGCGAGCCGCTCGACGACCCGGTAGCGCTGCTGCTGGTGGGCTTCCGTCATGCTCCGACTAGTACATCACGTCCCACGCTGTGCGCGGAAACAACCGGCTGGACCCGGGGTCCCACGCGCGCTCGCGTGGTCTGTGACGAGCGCGTTCCATGCCCTTTCGGGCGCGAGCTCACGCGGGCAGCGCCGCGGCCGGGCTCGGGGACGGCGCCGGCTCAGCCCGTGAGCGCGCTCCTCGCGAACGCGCGAGGCGCGGGTGTGAGCGGCACCGCCACCGCGCGCGCGCGGCTCCTCGGCGCGACCACCGCGCGCGGGCGCGGCGTCAGATCGCGCTGCGCGGCAGCGCGCTGCCGTCGATCGTCGAGCTCCGCGGCGAGCATCTCCTTCACCATGTCGAGGAGCTCCGCGAAGCCCGCCAGGCGCAGCCCGAGGTCGTTCGTCCAGAGGATGATCTCGAGCTCGCCGTCGGGCGCCCTCGCCTCCGGATCCCAGGCGAAGACCGTCTCGGCCGCCGCGTCGATGCCGAACGGGACGAGCGCGCTCCGCGCACCGCAGCGGCCGCGCACGGTCCTTGGCGCGGCGTCGCGCTCGCATGCGCCGCGCGCCTCCTGGTCCTCGCAGTGCTCGAGCACCATCCGCCCGATGTCCATGTACGAGCCGCGCGCGAGCGCGCGCACCCCGAGCAGGCTGGCGCCGGCGAACAGCCGCGGCCAGCCGTCGTGCCGCGAGAGCAGCTCGCGGTAGCTCGGCGGCAGCGGCATCCCGAGGCGGCGCTCGACGCCGGCGATCTCCGCCGCGGAGGCCCCGGACGGCGGCGCGATCGGCATTCCCCGCCGCGGGTCCATCCGCGCGAGCTCCAGCTTGAGCGCGCGGATGCGGTGCATCGACTCGAGCCACTCCATGCGCGCGACCCTACGCGCCCGGCGCCGGCAGGAGCAAAAAACGCGCGATGCCCGACACCGCCACACCGGGTCGGCCCGCGGAGCGCGCGCGCTTGACAGGCATTTGCGCTGGCGGCACGGTGCTTGCGTGATCGGCTTGGGCTCCTGGGCATCACTGCGCACCGCCTTCGTGGCGGCGGGCGTCACGTTCGTCTTGGCGTCGCTCGCGACCGCGTGCCTCGACTACGCGGGCGAAGAGCTGTTCGACCAGTGCGACACGCCGGCGGCGCCGCTCCCCGGCTCGGGCTCCGGCTCGGGCGCGACCACCGGCACCGGGGCGGCCAGCGCGGATCCGCCGGACTGCGGCGCGCCGACGCACGCGCCAGGCTCGGGCTCCGGCTCGGGCTCGTGAGGGAGGAGCGGCGCGACGTCGTCGCGCTCGCCGCGCTCACCGCCGCCGCGCTCGCCTCCCGCCTGCTCTTCCGCATCGACCACGACGAGGACATCGACGCGCTCCGGTTCGCGCTCGGCGTGGAGCGCTTCGACGTGGCCGCGCTCCGCCCGCACGCGCCGTACTATCCCGTG
>JAICEP010000464.1 GCA_025924095.1 Sorangium sp. | reverse complement strand
TGACGAGGTCGGCCGATTCACGTACCAGCGGTTCGATGAGTCGCGGGAGCACGGCCGCATCTGGGCGAGCCCGATCGTCGCGGACTTCCGCGGCGACGCGCAGCTCGAGATCGTCTTCGCGGCGCGCACGAGGATCTACATGCTCGACGCGAGCGGTCAGGTGGTGGACGGCTGGCCCGTCACCTGGAACGACGAGATCCGCGCCCTCGCCGCCGGCGACGTCGACGGCGACGGCCAGCTCGACGTCGTGGCCGCGAGCACCGACAGGTCCCCCGACGTCCTGACGGCCTTCCACGCGAGCGGGGCGCGGGTCGCCGGCTTCCCGCCGATCGAGAGCAACACGATCGGGTGCGACGCGCGCCGCAGCGACGACGCCGAGTGCTGGATCGTGGGCGTCTACGACCAGAACCTGGCCATCGGCGATCTCGACGGAGACGGCGCGCAGGACATCGTCGCGCCGATGGACAACTCCTATGCCGGGTTCTACCGCGGCACGGGGGAGGCGTTCGACGCGAATCCCATGTTCGAGGGCCGCCCGAAGACGCCGGGCGTGCGGTACATGCACGACCTCGAGCTCGCGCAGCAGGGCTTCGGCGACAGCCGCGACCTGCAGGCCTATTTCAAGAACTCGGCCCCTGCGATCGCGGACGTCAACGGCGACGGCACGCCGGAGATCATCATGCTCGCGGCGGCCGAGGACGTCGACATGTCGGACCAGTCCCAGGGCGTCGGCCTCTGGGTGGTCCGCAACGACGCGAGCCGCATCGAGGGGTGGGAGAGCCCGTTCTACGCCCCGGACTACCTGTCCGGCGGCGAGGATCTCGGCGGCAACATCGTGGCCGCGACGCAGCAGGTGACCGTGGCCGACCTCGACGCGACGCACCCCGGCCCCGAGATGATCTTCGCGGGCCTGGATGGGCGGATTCACGCGGTCCACGCCGACAAGCAGGAGTACTGGGACGTCCAGTTCACGGACGACACGCAGGTGCTCACGGGCGGCGTCGTGGTCGGGGACCTGTCGGGCGACGGCATCCCCGAGGTCGTGTTCAACACCTACTCGACCGAGGAGAACCGGAGCCACCTCTTCGTCCTCAACGCGGGCGGCAAGGTCCTCCACACGATCCCGCTGCCGCGGCTCGGCGCGATGCCCGTGCCGACGCTCGCCGACGTGAACGGCGACGGCACGATCGAGATCGTCGTGTCGCTCCGCGAGATCGGGTGGATCGGCAGCGAGCCGGAGCCGAACACGTACGTGTACACGGTGCCGCAGTCGGCGACCAACTGCCTGCTCTGGCCGACCGCGCGCGGCAACTACTACAGGAACGGCTGGGTCCGCGCCGCGGACTGACGCGCTCCGCGGGGCCTGCGCGGGCAGGCTCCGCGCTCGTGCGCTCGTGAGAGGGGCCGATCGCTCCGGCGGTCGGCCCTTCGCCGGCGGCCCGGTCCGGCCTCAGGCCGCGAGCGCCTCGCGGCAGGCGGAGACCGTCCGCTCGATGTCTTCCTCGGTGTGCGCGCCGCTCAGGAAGGCCGCCTCGTACTGCGACGGAGGCCAGTAGATGCCGCGCGCGAGCATGCCGGCGTGGAAGGCGCCGAAGCGCTTCGTGTCGGAGGTCGCGGCGTCGGCCCAGGAGCGGACCGGGCCCTTCGTGAAGAACAGCGTGATCATCGAGCCGACCCGCTGGACGCACGCGGTCACGCCGGCGCCCTCGGCGGCGGCCCTGAGGCCGCGCTCGAGGGACGCGCCGAGCTGCTCGAGCCGCTCGTAGAGGTCGGGCGTGAGGCGCTCGAGCGTCGCGAGCCCCGCGCTGACCGCGAGCGGGTTGCCGCTGAGCGTGCCGGCCTGGTACACGGGGCCGAGCGGCGAGACGACGCGCATCACGTCGGCGCGGCCGCCGTAGGCCGCGAGGGGCATGCCGCCGCCGACGATCTTGCCGAGCGTCGTCAGGTCCGGCCGGAGGCCGAAGCGCTCCTGCGCGCCGCCGCGGGCGACGCGGCAGCCGGTCATCACCTCGTCGAAGATCGAGAGCGCGCCGTGCTTGCGGCAGAGGTCGATCACGAGGGCGAGGAAGCCCGGCTCCGGCGGGACGCAGCCCATGTTGCCGACCACGGGCTCGAGGATGACCGCGGCGATCTCGCCGCCGCGCGCCGCGAAGGCGGCCTCGAGGGCGGCCGGGTCGTTGTAGGGCAGCGACAGCGTGGCGCGGGCGACGCTCTCGGGGACGCCGGCCGAGTCGGGCGCGCCGAAGGTGGCGAGCCCGCTGCCTGCCTTGACGAGCAGGTGGTCGGCGTGGCCGTGGTAACAGCCCTCGAACTTGATGATGGCGTCGCGGCGGGTGAAGCCGCGCGCGACGCGGATGGCGCTCATCGTGGCCTCGGTGCCGCTGGAGACGCAGCGCAGCATGTCGATGCTCGGGTAGAGCTCGCGGATCTTCTCGGCGAAGCGGACCTCGAGCTCGGTCGGGGCGCCGAACGAGAGGCCGCCGAGGGCGGCTTCGCGGACGGCCTCGACCACGGCGGGGTTCGCGTGGCCGAGGATGGCCGGCCCCCAGGAGCCGACGAAGTCGATGTACTCGGCGCCGTCGACGTCGAACAGCCGCGCTCCCTGCGCGCGGGCGATGAAGACGGGGTCGCCGCCGACGGCGCGGAAGGCCCGCACCGGGCTGTTCACGCCGCCGGGCAGGACGGCGGCGGCGCGGTCGAACAGGGCTTTGGAGGCGGGGGCTCGGCCCCCGCGGGCAGGCGGAGGAGCGCTTGTCGCGTTCGTCATCGTGCTCCGGCCATAGCAGGGGCAAGGCGGGGGAGCGACGCGGAACGAGGCTGCCGGCGCGGGGCGTCGCGGTCGCCGGGCGCGGGCGTCGAGGTTTGCCGGACGCGGGGCGTCGAGGTTTGCCGGACGCGGGGCGTCGAGGTGTCGGGGCCCGAACGACGCACGGGGGGTGGTGGCGAGCGGCCTTCGATCCACACGATCCTTTGCGGCGCGGTCGCGCTTGGCTATGGTGATCGTCTGGAGAGAGGGGGCCGCGCGCTGCGGCCCGGGCTGCTCCTGGGGACCGCGGGCGCGGATCCCCGAGCACAAGCGTCTGGTGAGCCATGCGGATCTCCGAGGACCCCGGTCCGGGGCAGCGTCTCGGGCGATATGAGCTTCTGCGCCTCATCGGCGAGGGCGGGATGGCGCAGGTCTGGGCCGCGCGCATGGAGGGCTCCCGCGGCTTCCACAAGGTCGTCGCGCTGAAGACGCTCATTCCGGCGCTCGCGCGTGATCCGCAGTTCCAGCGCATGTTCCTCGACGAGGCGAACCTCGCCTCGAAGATCCACCACCGCAACGTGGTCGAGATCCTCGATCTCGGCGACACGGACGGCGTGCTCTTCCTCGTGATGGAGTGGATCGACGGGCAGACGATGCAGCGGCTGCTCCGGCCGGGCCTGCGCCCGATGCCGATCTCCCCGGCGATGGCCGCGCGCATCGTGGCCGACGCGGCGCACGGGCTGCACGCGGCGCACGAGCTCCACGACGAGCGCGGGGTGCCGCTCGGCATCGTGCACCGCGACGTCTGCCCGCAGAACATCCTCATCGATCGCGACGGCACGGTGAAGGTGGCCGATTTCGGGATCGTGAAGGCGTTCGAGCGGCTGGGCGACACGACGCAGACCGGCGAGATCAAGGGCAAGGGCGAGTACATGTCGCCCGAGCAGGCGCAGGGGCACCCGGTCGATCGCAGCTCGGACATCTTCTCGCTCGGCGTGGTGCTCTTCGAGGCGGTGACGGGTGCGCTCCCGTTCCAGGTGCTGCACGATCTCGTGCTGCCGCAGACCGGGGTGCCGGAGCCGCCGCGGCCCACGCTGATCGCGCCGCATTGCCCGCGGGATCTGGAGGAGATCATCCTGAAGGCGCTCGCGCGTGACCCGCGGCAGCGCTTCCAGACGGCGGGCGAGATGGCGAGCGCGCTGGAGGACTTCCTGATGCGCAGGTCGGGCGTGATCACGACCGCGCAGGTGGCGGAGCTCCTGATGGCGCGCTGCGGGGACAAGCTGGAGGAGGAGCGGCAGATGATCGCGGCCGCGATCGTCCCGCAGCAGCGCCCCGGCTGGCGGCCGAAGCCCGGCGCGACGCTGAGCTCGGGGCCGCCCTCCTCGGGTCGTTCGCGGGGGTCGCGCACGCCGCCGCGGACGGGGCTCGGCGGGCTGATGCGCGCCGGCAGCGACGCGCTGCGCCCGGTGGCGCTGCCGTGGCTCGTGGCGTCGGTGTCCACGGGGGTCGCGGTCGCGTCGCTCATGTTCGTCGCGCTGAGCCGGCCGAGGGATCACCGGCCCCTCGTCGACCCGATCGCGGTGCAGACCCAGCCGAGCGTCGCGGTGGTGAAGCTGAACGGCGTGGTGCTCGGCGTGGGCAGCCAGATCATCGCCCGGCCACAGCCGGGGGTGTCGCTGCTCGTGGAGGCGCGGTCGAGCGACGGCGTCTCGCAGACCGTGGAGCTCACGTCGGAGTCCCCCGCGCGGATCCAGATCAACCTGGAGCTGAAGGGCGAGGCGGGCCCTGAGGCCGCGGCGCCGCCGGGCAGCGGGAGCGCGCCGGCGTCGAGGTAGCCGCGGGGGCGGCGCGCCGACGGGGAGGCGCGGCGGCGTCCTCGGCGGTGGCCACGCCGACGGCGGCTGCTGGCGAGCGCGGGTCACGTCGCGGCGGCCTCGTCGCGCAGCAGGCCGTAGACCGCGGTGTCGGTGAACCGCCCGTCATAGTACCAGTTCTGGCGGTGCTGCCCCTCGCGCACGAAGCCGAGCCGCTCGAGCACGCGCGCCGAGGCGCGGTTCTCCGGATCGATGTGCGCCTCGACGCGGTGGAGCTCCATCGACTCGAAGCCGAAGCGGAGCACGGCGCGCAGCGCCTCGGTCATGATCCCCCGGTTCCAGAGCGCGGGCAGGAGCTCGTAGCCGATCTCCGCCCAGCGATGGGGCTTGTTCCAGCGCCAGAAGCCTGCTGTGCCGACGAGCTCTCCGTTCTCTTTGAGGGTGATGCCCCAGCGGATCGAGGTGTTCTCGCGGACGCCCGCGAGGATGGCGGCGATGCGCCGCTCGGAGTCGGCGATCGAGCCGTCGGGCCCGCGGCCGAAGTAGCGTGTCACCTCCGGATCCGACTGGATGCGAAAGATGCGCTCGACGTCGCTGGGCTCGATCGGGCGGAGCGTGAGGCGCGGCGTCGTGAGGACGGGGAACGGGTCGAACGATGCCATCGGGCGATGGCATCAGCGGAGGTCTCCGGGGGTCAAGCGCGGGGCACGGGGCGAGCGCCTTGACGGCGCCGCGTCTTCAACCGAGATCTGCCGGGGAGGACTTCGCATGGCGCCGCTCGAGGATCTGGGTGCGGAGCCGCTCGCCGCGCTCGAGGAGGCGGAGGGCGCCGCCGGCAGCGAGCGTGGGGCGGCCTCCGGGGCGCCGGGGTGCCGGGTGCGCTTCGCCCGCGGGGTGACCGAGCTGCCCGGCGATCAGGCCGTGGTGGTGCTCCACGAGGACGCGTTCCTGCGCTGGCGGCCCACGCCGGAGCGGCCGGAGGGCGCGCCCTCGCGGCTCGCCGAGGTAACCGTGGGCGCGGCGATCGCGGTCGAGCACGGCGGCATCTGGGACGAGGGGCTTGTCCTAGGCCGCGTGGTGCGCCCTGCGCGCGCAGGCGGCTTCCGGGTCGACGGCGATGTGGAGGGCTACCCGTCCATCGCTGACGCCGAGCGGGCGCACGGCCCGCTCGAGGCGGGTGAGCCGCAGGAGCTGCCGGCGAGGGCCGGCGATCCGGCGTTCGAGCTGGGCGAGCCGATCGGGCGCGATGCGCGCGGGAGCGGCCGCCGAGCGAGGAGATAGCCGCGGGCGTGGTGCCCTGGGGGTGCGCTGCCTTGCGGGCGCGCCGGGCCCGCCGCGTTGCTCAACCGAAATCGGTGAGCGCGTCGCCGCGCGCCTCGGTCCAGCTGTGGCGGCCGCGCAGCCGTTCGCGGTATGCGATCACCTTCGGCCAGCGCGCGGCGTCGTCGAGGTGTGACCCGCGGAGCATCGCGAGGGCGGCGCCCACGGCGCAGTCCGCGAGCGACATGGAGCTCTTGAGCAGGTACTTCTGTTCGTCGAGCTCTGCCTCGAGCAGGTCGAGCGAGCGCGTCGCCTCGTCGACGGCCCGCTTCAGGACCGCCTCGGCGGGGGCAGGGAAGCCGGTCCTCGGCGCGACGATGCTGGCCCACCAGACGACGCCGCAGTGCGGGGTCAGGTGCGCGCTGTCGAAGAACAGCCACTGGAGCGCCCTGGCCTCGGACGTCGGCACGTCGGGCCAGCGCGTCGTCCCGTGGGTGCGGCCGAGGTAGGCGATGATGGCGTTCGACTCCCGGAGCACGAGCGGGCCGTCCTCGAGGACAGGCACCTTCCGGTGCGGGTTCAGCCGGGCGAACGCCTCGGCGCGCTGCTCGCCTCGAAACAGGTCGACCTCGACCGGCTCGTAGGTGAGCCCGAGCTCGGCGAGGGCGAGGCGCACCTTGAGCGCATTGGGCGACCGGAGAAACGTGTAGAGGCGCATGCCGGCGCAGTAGCGCATGCGGCCGGAGGGCGCGAGCGGGCG
>JAICEP010000463.1 GCA_025924095.1 Sorangium sp. | reverse complement strand
GGAGTGCGGGGGCTTCCTGGGGCTGGAGTGCCCCGAGGGGCGGGAGTGCGTCGACGACCCGGCCGACGACTGCGACCCGAAGCACGGCGGGGCGGACTGCGGCGGCATCTGCGTGGAGCCGAAGCCCGCGCCGACGATGTGCGGGGGCATCGCTGGGATCGAGTGCCCCGAGGGGCTGGAGTGCGTCGACGACCCGGCCGACGACTGCGACCCGAAGCGCGGCGGGGCGGACTGCGGCGGCATCTGCGTGGCGCCCGAGCCCGCGCCGGAGGGGTGCGGCGGCATCACGGCGCGCCCGTGCCCCGAGGGGCTGGAGTGCATCGACGACCCGGGCGACGACTGCGATCCGGAGATCGGCGCGGACTGCGGCGGTATCTGCGTGAAGCGTTGAGCCGGCGCGCAGGAGGCGCGCCGCCCTCACGAAGAGCGCGCCCCGCGCCGGAGCGCGCTCAGTACCGGTGCTTCCAGAGCAGGTCGAGCGTCGTCCCCGGGCTCTCGCCCGTCGCCATCCCGGCCCGCACGGACCAGTCCCGGCGGAACCGCCACTCCAGGCTCACCTCGGTGCGGGCCCGGGCCGCGGCGGGGCTGCTCGGGGACCCGGCCCCCTGTCCCTGCCCCGTGGGCCCCGCCTCGTAGCTCGCGCTCGCGGTCACCTGCTCCCCGAGCTGGTAGCCCACGGTGGTCTTCAGCGCGCCCTCGTCGGTCGTGTCCAGCTGCGTCTCGAAGTTCTGGAGCGGACCGATGCTCTGGAGGATCATGTTGATCTGCGCGGACGCGAGCCCCGTGCCCACGCCGGCCGCGACCCCTCCGGCCGCGTTGCTGCCGCCCCCGGAGCCAGGCTCCTCGGTGGACGTGCCGCCCGCCAGCGTCCCTTCCGCGTACTGCTTGCCGAGCAGGAGCTCGGCGATCACCTCGTTCTCCGGGCGCGGGGGCTCCGAACGGAAGGTGATCTTCTCCTCGGTGATCGGGTTGAGCTCCCCCACATAGTCGATGAAGATGCGGGTCCCCTCCCGCGTGTCGTGGAACGCCTTCACGTTCAGGTACGGATTCGAGGGATCCCCCTGCAGCGCGACGACGCCCGGCTCGATCTCGAACTCCTTGCCGATCACCTCGAGCTTGCCCGAGAGGATGTTCACGTTGCCCTCCATCCGGGTCTCCTCCGCGACCTGGATGCGGAGGGGGTGCGCCGGATCCCCGGACAGCGAGGCCTGCACCATGTCGCCCTCGATGCCGATCCTGCCGAGGTGGACCTCCATGACGAGCGGCGTGCCGCCCGCGCTCCGCTTCGCCTGGTCCGTCGGCTCGGCCGGCGCCCGCCGCGCCTCGTACTCTTCCCGGCTGAGCGGCGCCGACGTGGTGACGTCCTCGTTCTCGTCGAGCGGCTGCACGCTCCGCCCGATCGTGGGCGGCAGGGTGACGTGGAGCGTGGGCACATCCACGCGCACGGCGATCTGCTCGTCCCGGCTCTCCGCCGCGAGCACCACCCTGCCGCGCGCGTCGCCCATGGGGACGCCCTCCAGCGCGATCGGGAGATCCCGGCCCTCCGGGATCTCCAGCTCGGCGCGGGCGCTCCGGAACGCGAACCCCTCCATCTGGAGGGTCGCCTTGCCGCGAACCTGACCGCTGCCGGCCTCGGCGTGGATGTCGTCGATGCGCAGCTCGCCGGAGGGGCTCGCCGTCACGCGGAACGACGCGTTCTCGAACGGCTGGCCGATCGTGGCCACGTGGACCAGGCCGCCGGTGAGGCGCATCTGGCCGGAGAAGCCCGCCTGCGCGCCGAGCCCGAGCCGCACCTCGCCGTCGAGCGTGCCGTCGAGCCGGTTCACCGAGCCCTGGAGGAACGGCTCCAGCGCCGCCAGACGGAAGCGATCGACCGCGAGCGACACCTCGGCGTTCTGGTCGTCCGTGAGCGTCGGGATCGCGTTGGCCTCCCACACGACCGGCGCCTCCGCCTTGGCCTCGAGCCGGCCGCCGTCGCGCCCCACGAGCCGCACGTTGGCCACCGCCGCGGTGCGCCCGGCGTCGCCCGGCGGCGCGATGTTGAACGAGACCTCGGCGGTCTCGTACTCCACGTCGGGGCCGAGCTTCAGGCCCGGGAACTCGAGGCGCGCCACGACCTCGGGGGCGGGCTCGAACAGGCCCCGCACGGCGACCTCGCCGCGCGCCTGGCCGCTGATCTGCATGTCGGCGAGGACGGGGATCTCGGCGAGCGGAAGGTCCGCGATCTTCGCCTCGAGGCTGCCCCTGGTGAAGCGCGGACCGCCCTGGGCACCGCCGAGGAGGGCGGCGGCGTTCGCGCCGAGCTTCGCCGTCGCCGTCATGTAGGTGCGCGGGCCGCGGAAGGCATAGGCGTCGAGCGCCGCGTCGCGCCCGTCGTACACGAGCAGCGTGTCGAGCCGGAGCTTGCCGAGCGGCGAGGGGCCCCCCGCGGCGCCCACGTTCGACGCCATCGCGCGGGCCACGAGCCTGGGCTCGGCCATCGTCCCCGCGAAGTACACGTCGAGCCCCGCGGCGCCGGAGAGCACCGGGGTCCTCTTGCCGAAGGCGGCCAGCTCGGCGAGATCGTTGATCCGGCGGCGCGGCACGCGGAGGTGCGCCGCGACCGGCATCCGCGGGAGCGCCGCGACCGGATCGGCCAGGAGCGCCGGAAGATCGGCGTCGAACGCGGCCGAGAGCTCCGCCACGAGCTGGCGGTCGAACACCGACAGCGTGACGTGCGCGTCGCCCGTCTTCGCGTCGAGATCGCCGGCGATCCGCGCGTCGAGCTTCCTCGACACCCACGCCGGCGCGCCCGTCGCCTCGTCGACGGGCCCCGCCGCGCGCAGGCCCTCGGTGCGCACCAGGAGGCTCCGCACCGACGGGAGCCGCTCTCCCGCCTCGCGCACCACCGCGAGGCGCGCGGTCAGCCGGCCCGCGAGCTCGCTCAGGGCGAGCGGGACCGGCGAGGCCTGGGCCAGGCACCCGAGCTGCCAGGCGTCGGCGTCCATGCGCGCCGCGCCGGTGACGGTCTGCCACGTGCGCCCGGAGAGGAGCGGCCCGCGCAGCTGCGCCGCGCTCCCGTCGACGAGGACGCGCGCGATCGCGCCCTGGCACACCGGCGGCGGCGGCGTCTTCTGGCGCCTCGCCAGGTCGCCGATCGTGGCCGACGGCTCGCCCGGCGTCGCGCCCTGGCGCTCGGCCTCCCGCGATCGGCCCGGCGGCGGCTCGGGCGGCGCGATCAGCCGGACCAGGCCGTCGGCCTTCAGCGCCTCGCCGTCGACGCGCGCCGTCATGTTCATCGACAGCCGCGGCGTCACGCCCGGGATCGAGCCGTCCTCGAGCTCGACCTGCACGTGCCCGGCGCGGCGCTTCCCCCGGCCGTGCATCGACACGTCGAGGTTCGCGAGGCCCCCGACCCCGAGCGACACCCCGGCGATGTCGGCGATGCGCTCGAGGTGGATCGCGGTCCCGCGGAGGTCGCCCTCGACCTCGTTCCCGGTGAGCGACAGGTTCCCCTGGAGCTCGCCCACGCCGTCGCCGCGCAGCTCGAGCCCGCGGAGGGCGATCCCGCCGCCCCACGCGACGCGGGCGACCTGCGCGGTCATCTCGTCCTCCCCGCGCGCCACCTCCACGCGGATCCGCCGCGCCTCGCTCCGCTCGATGTCGAGGTCGGCCGAGGCCGTGATCCGGCGCTCCGCGCTGGCCAGCGACACGCGGACGCGCGGCGCGGTGGCGGGCCCTGCGGCGCTCGCCGCGACGTGGCTGAACGCGTATTGCTGCGCGCGGAGATCCGCGCCCCGGAAAGCGCCCTCGATCGTGAGCTTGTCGAGGGGCCCCGTGGCCCTTGCCTGCAGCTCGCCGCGCCCGAGCCGCAGCTCCGACCCGACGCGGAGCCCGGCGACGCGCACGGTCGCCCTCGCGTCGAGCGCGTCGTTCTTGAGCGCGCCCTCGACGTGGAGCGCGGCGCTGCCGTGGATGCCGCCCGGGACGTGCTGCACCGCGCTGAGGGATGGGATCTCGCTCTGCGCCTCGAACTGGATCTCCCCCTCTCTGGAGAGGGCGACGGTGGCCTCGATGGGCGCGCCGGGTTCGTGGATCGTCGCGGCGGCGCGCAGCGCTCCGCGCTCGAACGTCGCGCGCGCATCGAGCGCCGGCACGCGCTGCCCCACGACGAGGAACGGCTCTGTCTTCGCCTCGCCGACGATGCGCGGCCCTCCCTCCGCGTCGAGGTGGATCTCCCCGCGGGCCTCCGCGCTCACCCGCGCGGCCGGCGCCGTCCCGGCGAAGGCGCGCGGGTCGAGCTCGGCGATCCGGACCTCGGCCGTGATGCGCCTCGGATCGAGGGCGTTCAGCCGGGCGCGGGCGGTGATCTCGCCGGTCACCGCGTCGTCGGTGACGAGCGGATCGAGGACCGCGACGCGCGCCGTGACGGCGAGGTCCGAGAGCTCTCCGTCGGCCGTGATCAGGACCGAGAGCGGCCGCGCCAGCGGCACGCTGGGATCGATCGCGAGGGCCGCCTCGGGCGTCACGCGCGCGGACGAGATCCGCGCCGAGAGGCGCTCGTCCTTCAAGGTCCCCTCGGCCGTGAGCGGGATCGTCCCGACGCTCCCCTCGAGCTTCGCGGTGAGCTCCATCGGCGCGTCCGCCGGGACGCTCACGTTCCCGGAGACGCGTGTGACCTCGACAGGGACCGGCAGGAGGCGCCGCTCGGTGATGCGCAGGCGCTCGAGCGTGTACTGGCTCCGGTCCGCGACGACGATGCCGCCGGCGACGTCCTCGATCGTCGCGTCGATGGGGCTCCCCGGGGCGACCGTGCCGTGGACCGCGGCGTGATCGAGCACGACGCGCGACAGCTCGAGGCGGAGCGGCCGGCCCTCCTCGGCGGGCGGCTCTTCGGACGCCTTCGGCGTGAACGCCTCGGCGAGGGTGAGCGCGCCTTGCTCGTCCTGCGCGAGCAGGACGTCCGCGTCGGCGACCCGGACGAGCGGGATCGTGATGGCGAGATCGCCGTCGCCGAGGACGAGCTCTCGCACGATCGACGGCGCGTTGAACTCGGCGTGGACGCCGCTGACGCGGAGCAGCTCCGCGCCGCCGGGGTGGCGCACCGTCACCGCGGAGACCTCGGTGGTGAAGAGGCCGAGACGGTCGATGCGCGCGATCTCGATCTCTCCCTGCAGGCTGGAGCGCAGGATGTCGTTGACGAGCTGCCTTGTCAGGTTGCGCGTCGAGGCGGTGTTCAGGTGGACGACCGCGCCGACCCCCACCGCGGCGATGAAGACGCCTCCCAGGCCGATCACGCTGCCCGTCACGCCGGCCGCGCGGGCGAGCGCCCGGCGGAAGCGGCCCCGCCCGTGCGCGATGGCTGTGCTGGGCACGGGAGGGGGGGCGGGATCTTCAGGCATAGGGATCAGCTGGCTCCGCGCGTCAGAAATCGTGCCAGGGATCTGCCTCGCGAGCGAAGAGAGATTTCAACGCAAAGACGCCAAGAGCGCAAAGACGCAAAAATGCATGAAATTTGTTCTTCTTGCGCCTTTGCGCCTTTGCGCCTTCGCGTTGAAATCTCTCTTCGGCCATCCCTGGCCGAACTTCTGGCGGGCGGAGCTGGACGGCGGCCGCCCGCGGCGTGGAGGCAGCAGCGCTCCGGCCTGTTATCGCCCGCCCCCCGCGCGCGGGAAGTCATGGCGTGGGACCTCGTAGGGCGACGGGTCGGGGATCTCGGGCCTGGGCGCGGGCGTCGGCACCTCGGGCTGGTGCTTCCCCGGCGTCGGATCCCCGCCGGGCTGCTCGATGCCCGGGAGCTGGATCTCACGATCCGGCGACGTAGCCGGGGGCGAGCGGGGGGGTCCCGGAGGCTGGCCGGGAGGGCTCACCCTCGGTTGCGGCACGCCGGGGCTCCCCGGCTCGCCGTTCCCTTGTTGTGACGCGTTCTTCATGGCTTCACCTGTTTCTTGGGTCATGTCGGGACGCGGCGCCCGAGCGCGAACGAGACCACGGCGAGCACCAGGAACGCGACGAACAGGATCTTCGCGACGGACGCGGCGCTCGCGGCGATACCGCCGAACCCGAAGACGGCAGCGATGATCGCAATGATGAAGAAGGTGACAGTCCAGCCGAGCATGATGTCCTCCAAAGGGGGCTCAGGGGTCGATCCGTTGTCTTCGCGGGAGACGACCTCAACGTGATTCTGTTCGCAGTCTGTTTGCAGTCTGCTCGCAGTCTGTTCCCACCTGATTGCACCCCCCGTGCCGAAAGGGCGGCAGAGGCCGGCGGCCGGCGCGTTCCCCGACCTTCTGCGCCCGCGCGGCGGCGCGGCGTCGAGCTCGGCGTCGTCGCTTCCGTCCGAGGGCGCGCGCGGCGGCCTCTTCCCTGAGGCAGGATGCCCCGATCGTGACAGGGTGGACCTGTGCGGATGCGGACGCGGCGGTCGGGCGTGCGGCGCGCGGTGCTGCTCCGCGGTGACCGCGCTGCACGGAGGCTCCACACGGAGCCCCCGCAACTTCCCGGATCGGGCAACTCGGGACGGGATATAAGGACCCGGCCATGCCGAAATCGAAGGTTGCTGTGATCCGCACGTCCCCTGCGACGGTGCTCTCGGACTACCACCGGCTGATGAACCTGGCCGGTTATC
>JAICEP010000462.1 GCA_025924095.1 Sorangium sp. | reverse complement strand
ATTGCGTCCACTTGCAGTCGACGCTTCAGGAGGTCTTCGGCTCGAGCTCCGCCAGGCGCTTCTTGAGCTTGCGATCCTCCTCCCAGCGCGCGGTGACGTCGCGGAGGATCGCGGCAGGCCCGAGGAGCTCTCCGCTCGGCCCGATCTCCTCGGAGTACAGCCCGAGGTGGTTGGCGTACGTGAGCATCTTCTCGAAGATGAAGCGCGCCTCGTCGAGGCGGCCGGCGCGCGCCAGCGCCTCGACGAGCCAGAAGGTGCAGATGCTGAACGTGCCCTCCTTGCCGGTCAGGCCGTCGCCGGCGCCCTTGCCGAGCTCGTAGCGGTGAACGAGCGTGTCGCTCGCGAGCTCCGCGAGCGTGCGGTCGATCGTGCCGAGGATGCGCGGATCGGTGGGAGAGATGAAGCGCATGAGCGACATGAGCAGGTTGCTCGCGTCGAGCGCCTTCGAGCCGAACGACTGCACGAACGTCCTCCGCTCCGCGTCCCAGCCGTGCGTCATGATCGCCTCGTAGATGGCGTCGCGCGTGCGCGCGACGCGCGGGCGATCGAGCGGCAACGAGCGCTTGTCGGCGAGCCGCAGGGTCCGGTCGAGGGCGACCCAGCACTGGAGCTTCGAGTAGACGAACTGCCGCCTGCCCCCGCGCACCTCCCAGATGCTCTCGTCCGTCTGCTCCCAGTTCTGACACACCCAGGTCGCCATGCGCTGGAGCTCACGCCAGAAGTCGTAGGAGATGGGCGATCCGTACTTGTCGAACAGGTACACCGAGTCGATGAGCTCGCCGTAGATGTCGAGCTGGAGCTGCGCTGTCGCCCCGTTGCCGACCCGGACCGGCCGCGACCCGCGGTAGCCGTCGAGGTGGGTCAGCGCGATCTCGGGCAGCTCGTGGCGCCCCTCGATGCTGTACATGAGCTGGAGCGGCCCGGTGGGGCCGTCCTCCTCGGAGACGCGGGCGCTCAGAAACTCCATGAAGCGCGCGGCCTCCTCGGTGTAGCCGAGCCGGAGAAAGGCGTAGAGGGTGAACGCGGCGTCGCGCACCCAGACGTAGCGGTAGTCCCAGTTGCGGACCCCGCCGATCTCCTCGGGCAGGCTTGTTGTCGCCGCGGCGACGATCGCGCCTGTCGGCTCGAACGTGAGCAGCTTGAGGACGAGGGCCGACCGGTCGACCATCTCGCGCCAGCGCCCCTTGTAGCGCGACTTGCCGAGCCACCTCCGCCAGAAGTCGACCGTGCGCCGGAGGGCGTCCTCGCCGTTGATCGGCGTGGAGAGCAGGCCGTCGCTCGCCGTCCAGTCCTCGACCTGGCGCAGCGCGAACGTGGCCGACTCGCCGGGCTGCAGCACGAAGTCGGCGGTCACCCCGCCGGCGCCGTCGCTCGACAGAGGAACCGGGCTGATCAGCGCGAGGTCGAGCCCATCCGAGTCGAAGACGGCGCCGCGCGGATCGTCGAGGAGGAGGCGGTGGGGGCGGCGGGCGAAGTCCATCGCGGGGCGGCAGGCGAGCCGGAAGCGCACCGCGCCGCGGACGGCCCGCGCGACGCGGACGATCTGGTGCATCCCGCGGCGGTAGTCGCCGTACGTGTCCCGGTGGATCGGCATGAAATCGCAGACCTCGCCGACCCCGTCCACGTCGAGAAAGCGCGTGAGCAGCACGTTGGTGTCGGGCATGTACATCTGCTTGCGCGACGTGGCGTGCGCCGCCGCGAGCGCGAAGCTGCCCCCCTGCTTGTCGTCCAGGATGGCCGCGAACACGCTCGGTGAGTCGAAGTGGGGCAGGCAACACCAGTCGATGGAGCCATCCATCCCGACCAGCGCAACAGAGTGCATGTCGCCGATGATGCCGTAGGACTCGATGGGCTTGTAGGGCATCACCTGTTCATAGCGCCCGCCCGGCCGAGAGGAACAGCCCCCGCCGCCATCGCCCGCGGTTTCTGCCCTCACGATCGCGGCGGCAACCGCGAGAGCTTCCGCTGGAGCGAGCGCCGGTGCATCCTGAGCTTGCGCGCCGCCTCCGAGATGTTCCCCTCGCTGTCGGCGAGCACACGCTGGAGGTACTCCCACTCCACGCGCTCGAGCGACGGCAGGCCCTCGTCGCCGTTCGCCGTCGGGGCGAAGCCGAGCAGCGACCGCGCGCACCGGGCCGCGTCCACCGGCTTGGTCAGGTAATCCACGGCGCCCGCCCGGATCGCCGCCACCGCGTTCGCGATCGTGCCGTACCCCGTGAACACCACGATGCGGATGCCGTCATCCATGCTCCGCAGCGTCCCCACGAGGTCGATCCCGCTCTGCCCGGGCATCCGGACGTCGACGAGCGCGTACTCGAACACGTGCTCGCGCGCCATCGCCGCGGCCTCCTCCGCGCTGCCGGCGAGGAACACGGCGAACCCGTGCTTGACGAGCGCCTGCCCGAGCGCCGACCGGAAGGTCGCGTCGTCGTCGACGATGAGCAGCGTCGGCTCGCCGGCGGGCTCCGTGCTCACGGGTCCACCGGCGCGAGGCGCAGGGCGACGCGCGTGCCGGCCGGCTGCCTCGCCGACACCGTGAGGCGCCCGCCGACCTGCTCGATGAGCGTCCGCACGAGGTAGAGCCCGAGGCCCATCCCCTCGCCGGGCGCCTTGGTCGTCACGAACGGCTCGCCGAGCCGCCCCTCCAGGCCCGCCGGGACGCCCGCGCCCCCGTCCTCGACGCTGATCACCGGCGCGCCGCCCTCGTCCCCGACGGTGACAACGATCGGCCCCGCGGCAGCCGAGGCCGGCCCGAGCGCCTCCAGCGCGTTGTCGAGCAGGGCGAACAGCGCCGCCTCGATGTCGGCCGCGTCGAGCGGCACGGTGCGCCGCGGCGCGAGGTCGCCGCGCACCTCGACGGCGACGCCGGGGTGCGCCGCCCGCCACGCCTGCACGCCGCGCAGGGCCGCCGCGCCGACCTCGACCCCGGCGCGCAGCTCGTCCGCCCGGACGTCCGCCCGCATGCGCGCGATCACGACGCGGCAGCGCTCGACCTGCTCCGCGATCGTCCGGGCGCGACGCCGCGCGGCGTCGGTCGCCTCCGGATCGTGGAGGCTCTCCCCGGCGAGCACCGCGATCGTCCCGAGCGGGGTGCCGAGCTCGTGCGCGGTGCCGGCGGCGAGCGCGCCGAGGGCCTGGAAGCGCGAGGCCTCCTCCGCCCGCCGGCGGAGCGCCGCGTTCTCGGCCGCGCTCTCGTCGAGCGCGCGGCGGACCTTGAGCAGCACGTAGGCGACGAGCGACGAGCTCAGGACGAAGGCGAGGAGCATCCCGTAGAGGTGGGCCGAGAAGGCGCCGTGCTCCGGGTGGCTCGGGCAGCACGCGCCGGCGGGGAGCGCGAAGAGCGCCGCGAACAGGCACGCCGCGAGCGCCGCGAGCGCGAAGGTCGTCCGAGGCGGCAGGAGCGCCGCGGCGAGCGCGACGTGCACGAAGAAGAGGGCGCTGAACGGGTTGCCCGCGCCGCCCGACGCGGCGAGGACCCCCGCGATCGCGACGAGGTCGAGGGCCACGACGAAGGCGACGAGCCCGCTCTGCGCGCCCTTCTCGGACCGCACCCGCCGGGCGAGGGCGAGGTTGAGCCCGCCGGCCAGCACGAGGATGGGCACGGCGATGCCGTACCGGACGTGGTAGCCGAACAGCGCCTCGTCGACGATCAGGGTGGCCGCGAGCAGCGCGAACACCGCCCAGCGCAATCCGACGAGCCACCGGAGGACGATCCCGCCCGCCGGCGCCTGATCCAGGGAAGCCTCGCGCGTCACGGCGGAGACTATAGCGCGAAAGCCGGGAGGACCGCGCTCGAGACGGCCTCGCCGAGCGCGACGCCCGCCTTTCCGCCTTCATGTTCAGATGACCCCACCGCCCGCGGCGCCTGCTGCGCTGGAGAGGAGGCGCCTCGCTGCGCCGGCGATGGCGGAGGCATCGATCCCCGCCGCGCGCAGGAGCTCGGCTGGGGTGCCCGAGCCGGGCATCTCCCTCACGGCGAGGTGGACGACGCGCGCGACGACGGGCTCCTCGCCAGCCAGGCTCGCGAGCACGGCGTCGCCCAGGCCGCCCTCGGCCCAGTGATCCTCCACGACGACGGCGTTTCCAGCCGTCGCCTGCACCGCCGCGCGGATGCCGGCGGCGTCGATCGGCTTGACGCAATAGGCGTCGACGACTCGAGCGGAGAGCCCGCTCGCCTCGAGCGCTGCGTGGGCCTTCAACGCCTCGTGGACGGTGATGCCGGCGGCGATGATCGTCACGTGATCGTGGGGCCCCTCGCGCAGCACCTTGCTCCCTCCGATGGGAAACGCTTCGGTCGAATCGTACAGGACAGGCGTCTTCTCGCGCGTCGTCCGGAGGTAGACGATGCCCTTCTGGTCGGCCATGGCGGCGACGAGCTGCGCGGTCTGATGAGCGCAGCACGGATAGAGCACGGTGCTCCCGTGGACGGCGCGCATCATGGCCAGATCCTCGAGCCCCATCTGCGACGGACCGTCCTCGCCGATGGATACGCCCGCGTGCGAGCCGCAGAGGCGGATATCGGCCCTCGACACCGCGGCCATCCGGATGAAATCGTAGGCGCGCGTGAGGAAGGCCGCGAACGTCGACGCGAAGGGCGACCAGCGCCGGACGCTCATCCCCACGGCGGCGGCCACCATCTGCTGTTCGCTGATGAACATCTCGAAGTAGCGGTCGGGGTGAGCCTTCGCGAACTCCTCGGCGAAGGTCGAGTTGTTGACCTCGCCGTCCACGGCGACGATGTCCGCGCGCGCAGCGCCGAGCGCCTTGAGCGCGTCGCCGTAGGCTTTCCGCGTCGCGACGCTCGTGGAGCGCTCGTAGACAGGGAGCCTCAGCGGCTCGGTGGCGGGCCGCGGAGCAGGCTGACCCGGCGCCGGCGCCTGGGGCTCGATCACGATGTCGCGCATCCCTCCCAGCTCTTCGATCGCCTTCGCGCACTGCGCCTCGTCGAGCGCCTTCCCGTGCCAGCCGTCCTTGTCCTCGACGAGGGACACGCCTCTTCCCTTCAGCGTGCGCGCGACGATCAGCGCGGGGGCATCCGGCGCGCCGAGGGCTTCGGCATAGGCGCCGGAGATGGCGGAGGGATCGTGGCCGTCGATCTCCAGGGCACGCCAGCCGAACGCGCGGGCACGCGCCGCATAGGCCGCGGAGTTCCAGCCGAGGGGGGTCGGTCCGCGTTGCCCCAGACGGTTCATGTCGAGGATGGCAATGATGTTGCCGAGCTGATAGTGGCGCGCGTGGTCGAAGGCCTCCCAGATGGATCCCTCGGACATCTCGCTGTCGCCGAGCAACACCCAGACACGGTAGGGGATCTTCTCGAGATACTTCCCGGAGAGCGCCATCCCGACGCCGAAGGGGAGCCCCTGACCCAGGGAGCCGGTAGCCACGTCGACCCAGGGGATCGTCGGCACCGGGTGCCCTTCCAGCCGGCTCCCGAAGCGCCGGTAGGACAGGAGCTCCGCGTCGGAGAGGACGCCCGCCGCCTTGAGCATCGCGTAGAGCAGAGGGGAGGCGTGACCCTTCGAGAAGATCACATGATCGTTGTTCGGGTTCTCCGGATGGCTCAGGTCCCAGCGGAGGTGGTCGCAGAGGAGCACCGCCATGAGATCGGCCGCCGACAGGCTGGAGGTCGGGTGACCGGAGCCGGCCCTCGTCGAGGCGCGGAGGCTATCGACGCGAAGCTGCTGAGCGAGCTCACGAGGATCGTGCGCCTGCTCGGCGCTCCTCCGGCGTCGCCCCCCGGTCCGGTCGTCCCCACCGCGCGATCCGTGCTCACGCGGAGGCACGTCGTGGGGCACGTGGGTCGACCTCTCGCCGGGCGGCGCGGGCGAGCGGTCCTTCTCGGCCTTCGACAGCTGCTCTCGATCCTCGTGCGCAGGCGCCCCCCTGGGGCGGCTCGGCATGGCGTCTCTCAGGGGGCTGCGTACGTGCTTTGGCCGTCGCTTCTCGGGCGGCTTGGGGACCTCTTGCGCCATGGCTGCACCTGACCTTGCCGTTTCCTTGCCGTTTTGATGCAAGCAGGGTTGAAGCAATCAGGGTGCCACCGCGTGCGAAGCGTGCATCTGGCTGGCGGGCACGAGCCTGCTCACCGCGGCCGGAGCACGGAGAGCAGGGCGCGCGGCCGCGCCACGACGCGGGCGTGGACAGGCAGCCGGGGCCAGCGGGTTGACAAGCACGCGCTGGGCGGTCCGACCCACGTCCCGGGGAAGTTCTGGCCTGAATTCCGTCTGGCATCGAATCCCATCATCACAAGAATCGTTCGCGCTGTCGCGTTCTTCGTTGCAAGGTGCTCGTGATCCGATGTCGCTCTCGGCCGGCGACCGCCTGTCCCGCCGTCAAGACCCGCCAGGTCTTTCCTCTGGGTGCCGGGCGAGAGGCAGTGTACGCTGGGCAGGATGAAAGCAGTGACAACCGTGCTCTTGCTCATGTCGGTGGTGGGCTGCACCTCTACCGGCGCGCGATCTCGGCACGGGCAGCCCGATCCGGCGGCGAGCGCCGAGGTGGTGGGAGAGATGCAGCTTGAAGAGCAGTTGCACCAGCTGGACTTGCTCGAGGGCGAGGTCTTCGCGCGCTCCCCTTCCGATGCCCCCGGCAATCCGATCGATCGCTGCGCGAGCGGCGATCGCGAGGTGCTGTCCCGGATGCTGGCGTTCAAGCT
>JAICEP010000461.1 GCA_025924095.1 Sorangium sp. | reverse complement strand
TCGAAGCGCCCCACGCCGTCCTCGTGGCCTCCGAGCGTCGCCCGCGCCTCGTGGCTCCCGGGCTCGACATAGACCACGTACGTGGCGAGCCCCTGGCCGACGCGCCGGCCATCCATGAACACCTCGGCCTCGGGCTCGCCGACCACGATCGCGACCGCGGCGACCTCCTGCGCGGCCCGCTGGAGCCCTCGCTGGAGCTTTGCCCTGACGCCCGGCGCGAGCGCATCCCCCGCCTCGAGCGCCCGGCGCAGGTGCTCCGCGGCGTCCCGGAAGCGGCGCAGCGAGAGCTCCGCCAGCCCGAGCTCCCCGGCCCAGCGAGGGTCGCCGGTCGACTCCCACGCCGTTCGATACGCCGCCGCGGCCTCCTCCCATCGCCCGGCGCGCCGCTCCTGCTCCGCCCGGCGGAGCGTCGCCGCCGTGGCCGCGGGCGAGACAACAGGCGGCGAGGCGGTCGCGCGCGAGCCTCCTGACGGCGAGACCGCCGAGAGCGAGCCCCCCGCCCCCGTGCCGGGCGATGGCGGCGCCTCGGCCAGCGCACCGCGGCTCCAGCCTGAAGCGCACGACAGCAGCGCGAGCCCCAGGCACCTCGTCAAGCGCATGGCCGCCGACCCTATTCGGCCCACCGATCACCCGCAAGCACGAATCCCAGGCGCGGAACGAGCGAGAGATAGGATGACGAATCAGAGGACGTCCACGTAATGCAAACGCATCGCGGCCCCGGCGCGCGCTCACCCCTCGCCACGGCGGCTCAGCGCTTGCCGGGGATCCGGAATCCGCCAACAGCGCAATAGGCAGCCCGGGCGGGGGAGCGGGAACGATTTCGAGCCCCGCCGGGTAACCGGCGGATAATGGATCGGGCATGGATGCAAAGGATCCGCGCGGCGTGTCCGCCGGAGCGCCGCCGCCCACCTGGGAGACCGTCGTCCGCGAGCACCTCCGCTACCTGCGCGGCTGCGTGGCGTCGGAGAGGATCCCGGAGGCCGACAGGGAGGATGTGCTTCAGGAGGTGCTGCACAGCATCTCGCGGGCCCTGGCCACCTTCGATCCGGCCCGGGGCGAGCTGCGCGCCTGGCTGAAGGCCATCGTCCACAACCATGCATCCAACTACCGGCGCCGCGCCTACCGGCGCCGCGAGGCGCCGTGGCCGGACGAGCCGCTGGAGGTCGCCGACAAGGCGCCGAGCTCCGAGGAGCGCCGGATGGAGCACGAGCGGCGGCAGCTCCTGTCGACGCTGCTGCTCGAGCTGCCGCCGGAGCGGCGCGAGGCGCTGATTGCCCACGAGCTGGACGAGGAGGGCATCGGGCAGGTTGCGGAGCTGCTCTCGATCCCCGCCACCACCGCGAAGAGCCGAGTCCGCCACGGGCGCGAGGAGCTCAAGGCAGCGGCGCGCCGCTGGCAGGCGCGCCATCGCCGTCGCCTCGCCGCGCTGCTCCCGATGCGCGCGGCCGGCGGCGCGGGGGAGCGTCCCCGGCGCGCCGCATGGCGGGAGCGCCTGGCTCACCGCGCGCGGCGCGCGCTCCGAGATGCGGTGTCCGGCGCAAGGGCACCGCGCCTGCGAACAGCCGCTCACGGCGGCGCCTCGCTCGCGGTGAGCGCCTTTGGCGTCGTCCTGACAGCAGGGCTCATGCTGGCCGGGCACAGCGGCCTTCTCGTTCCCGGAGGCGCGGCGCTGCCGGGCGCTTCTCTCACGGCGCGTGCTCGCGCCTCGTCGACCGCGGCGCCGGCGGGGGGAGCGAGCGAGCTCTCGTACTCAGCCGCGAGCGACAAGCATCCTTCACCAGGAGCGACGGTGGCCTCGCACGACCAGGGCAGCGCGGCTCTTCGTCCTCGAGGCATGTCCCGCCCGGCGCAGCGCTGGCCCATCGCGCAGGGCGATGAGCAGGAGCGCCTGAGGATGGCCGCCGCCGCCCGCGCCATCGGGAAGGAAGCGCTGGCGCGTGCGCTGCTGGAGCGCCGCCGCCGCGACCTGCCAGGCGCCGCGCCCTCGCAGGGCCGCGATGTGTCCCTGGCGCTCTCGACGCCCGCAGCGCGCGTTCGCTGAATTCGCTGGCTGAAGAACAGCGCCTCCGCGACGAGGAATCACGAGCATCGGCGCCCGAGGTGCTCGACGTGGGCCGACTCGACCGGCGAGCTGCGATGTCGGCCTGCGCGCGCGGCCGGCGCGCGGCCGTCACGGGCGCGCGATGGTGCTGAGGGCTTCTCGACAGACACGCTCTTGCCGAGGTCCGGTATGCAGACTCGACGCCGCACGACAACCGCTGTCCACGAGCGCAGCGCGCCCCGGCGCCGCCGTCCATCGATCGCGAAGCACCCGGCGATCCGCATTCCCGCGGAGCGCATCGTCGCCGAGCGCCGCTGGATCGCCGCGCTCGTGCGCGCCGGCGGCGTATCGCCCCGCGACCGTGAGGATGTGGTGCAAGCAGTGATCCTGGCTGCGTGGATGGCTGTCGAGGAGGGCAGGTACCACCCGGACGCGTCCGTCGATCCGCGGCGAGCGCTCCGCGGCTGGCTCTACGGCATCGTCTGGCGCACGGTGGGGCGCCACCGCAAGCGCGCCTCGGTCCGCCGGGAGATCCCGGTGGCAGATCCGTGGAGCGTGCAGCCGGCGCCGCCGCGGGACGACGATGTCCTCGTCGAGGCGCGCGAGCGCCTTCTCAGCGTGCGTCTCGCCGTATCCAGGCTGCCGCGGCGCGACGGCGAGATGCTCGCCCTCGCCGCGATCGGTCACGGCATCCGCGAGATCGCGCGCGGGGTCGGCATACCGAGCTCGACGGCGGTACGGCGGCTCGACCGAGCGCGAAGGAGGCTTCGAGGGCTCCTCGCTCGTTAGCTCCGCTGCGGGAGGATCGTCAAGGCACGGGAGGTTCATCGCGAAAAGAGAGGAACCGCCAAGAGTGCCAGTTCCATGGGAAAAGAACCACGCGCCGCAGATTGGCGGTGCCCGGACGCATGTGCCTTCTCCATCGATGCCAGCCTCCCGGCCGCGCGACGCGGGGGCGATGCATTCCGATCAGCAGAGTCAATTTTCCAAAAATAATCGTCTCATTCTCCGCCGCCCGCCTGCTCATGGCACCTCGACAGCCCGGTGACGGCGGGATACAGGCGGCGAAGGTATGCAGGTCTCCACGACGCCCATCACGTCCATCACCGCGAGCGACGTGAGAGGGCTGCTCGCCGCGGGCGCCGGCGGCGGGCTGCTCTCCGGCGCGGATCTCTTCACCTTGGCATTCGCGCTCTCGGGCCGGTCGCGCCAGCTGCCGATGACGCTCGATGAGGCGCATGAGCTGCTGTTGGCGAACGGCCTTCCGCCGGCGCTCGCGGGGGGCGGGCTCATCGAGCGAATGCGCGAAGCGACGAGCGCCGATCCGGCGTTCCTGGCCTACAACGCGAGCACGTTCTGCCTCGACCGCAACGTCGGTCTATCGCGCCGGCTCGTCCAGCTCGTTGATCGGCGCGACGTCCAGCAGCTCATCCACGCGCTTCGCGCCGAGCGGCAGCCGCCCCCCGCACGCCCTGCCGCCCCCCTTCGGGCCCGGCCTGCCACGCCGGCTCGGCGGACCGAAGCGCCCGCTGCGCCGCCTCGACGACCCCCCACCGCCCCGGCGCCGGAGCGCCCGCCCGAGCCCGCTCCGCCTCTGCCGGCCCCGCCGCCCAGGAAGCCGGCGCCGCTCCTGATGGCCGGCCTCGACCGGTCCGAGCTGCTCCAGCGGCTCCAGGGCCCGCCGTCCTCGCTCGCGGCGGTGAGCCACGCGCTGCGCGCCCATCTGCTCGCCTCGGCCGAGCAGTTCGAGGAGCTGCTCGCGCTCGCCGCCCTCACCGGCGTCGAGCCGCACCGCTACCAGATCGAGACCGCGCGCCGCGTCCTCCGCGGGTTCCGCGGGCGCGCGCTGCTCGCCGACGAGGTCGGGCTCGGCAAGACCGTCGAGGCGCTCATGATCCTGCGCGAGTACCAGCTCCGCGGGATGGTCCGGCGGGCGCTCATCCTCGTCCCCCCGGCGCTCGTCGGCCAGTGGACGGGCGAGCTCGCAGAGAAGGCCGGGATCGCGGCGCGCACCACCGACGACGCCGCGCGCACGGCCGACCCCGAGGCCTTCTGGCGCGACGAGGGCGTGGTCGTCGCGTCGCTCGCCCTCGCGAGGAGCGCGAAGCACGCGCCGCTCGTCCAGGCCGCCTCGTGGGACCTCGTGATCGTCGACGAGGCCCACCACGTCAAGAGCCGCACGACCGCCGGCTTCAGGCTGGTCGATGGCCTGCACAGCCGGTTCCTCCTGATGCTCACGGCGACGCCGATCGAGACCGACCTCGAGGAGCTCTACAACCTCGTGACGCTGCTCAAGCCCGGCCAGTTCGCGACCCCGGCCGCCTTCCGCGCCCAGTTCGTCGACCCGAAGGACCCGCTGTCGCCGAAGAACCGGGAGCGGCTGCGCGCCCTGCTCGCCGAGGTGATGGTCCGCAACACCCGCGCCGACAGCGGCCTCGCGCTGCCGCCCCGTTACGTGAGCACAACGCTTGTCGACCCGCTGCCGGAGGAGCGCGAGCTCTACGAGCGCGTCCTCGCGCTCGTGCGCGCGCACGGGGCCGACGCCGGCACCCGGCTTGTCACGTCGACGCTCCTGCTCGGCGCCGGCTCGAGCCCGGCCGCCGTGCGCGGGAGCCTCGAGCGCATGAGCGCGAGCGACAGGCGCGCGCCCGCGCTGCGCGCCGCGCTGGCCGCCCTCGCGAAGCAGGCGGCCTCGGTCCGTGCGTCCCGGAAGGGCGGCGCGCTCGTCGAGCTCGCGCGCGCGCACGACGAGCAGATCCTCGTCTTCACCCGGTTCCGCGACACGCTGTCGTACATCGAGGCCGTGCTCCGCGACGCGGGCGTCGAGCCCGCGGCGTTCCACGGCGGCCTCTCCGCCGCGGACAAGCGCGCGGCCCTCTCGGCGTTTCGCGAGGGCCGCGCGCGCGTGCTCGTCTCGACCGACGCCGGCGGCGAGGGGCACAACCTCCATCACTGCCATGTCCTCGTGAACTTCGATCTCCCCTACAATCCCATGCTCATCGAGCAGCGGATCGGGCGGCTGCACCGGATGGGCCAGCGGGAAGAGGTGCGCGTCTACAACCTCTGCGCGCGCGGCACCGCCGAGGAGCGCGTCCTCGATCTGCTGGATCGCCGCCTGCACCTGTTCGAGCTGGTCGTCGGGGAGATGGACATGGTCCTCGGCAACCTGGCCGACGAGCGCGACCTGGAGGAGCGGATCGTCGCGCTCTACGCGACGTCGCGCTCGGAGGAGGAGCTCGCGAGCGGCTTCGACGCCATCGCCGAGGAGCTCGCCGCGGCGCGCGGGCGTTACGAGCAGGTGAAGCGCCTCGACGCGAGGCTCTTCGGGAAGGACTACGAGGCATGACCGCGTCGCCGGGGACGGCCTCGCCTGCGGGGGGCGCGCTGCCCGCTCCGCTCGATTTCGTTGTCGAGGCGCTCGCGGAGGCCGGAGCGCTCGCCGAGCGGGAGGACGCGCGGGCGGTGGCGCTGTTGCCGCCGCGGCTCGCGGCCGAGATCGAGATCCCGGAGGAGTGCGCCCTCGCGCTCTACCCCGATCGGGACGGGGACGTCGCGTGCGGCCTCGGCTCGACGCTGCTCGAGCGGCTGATCGCGAGGGCGCGCGGGCGGCCGGTGTCCACGTCGGTGCGTCTCGCCGCGGATCCGCCGCGGCCGGCGCATGTGAGGGCCGCCGCGGACCGCTTCGCGCTGCGCAACGGGCTCTGCGAGCCCGGGCAGATCTCGATGGGTACGGCGGTGTACGTCGCGGCCAGCGTCGCTCATGTCGTCGAGGCCGACGACCGGCGCGAGGGGCTCGTCCGGGTGGTGGTGAGCGCGCACGACGGCGGCGAGCCGGACGCCGCGGTGGGCGCGCACCTGGACCTCGCCTGGCCGAGCGCGCTCGTGCAACCGAGCGCCGCGCCGCTCGCGGCGGACGGCCGCGCGGCGGACTGGATCGCGCTCCGCGCGGAGCGGGCGGTGCGGGCGGCGGTGCAACCGCTGCTCGACGAGGTCGAGCGCAGGCACGCGCGGGATCACGATCGCATCGTGTCGTATTTCGCGGACCTGATCGCGGAGGCGCGGGCGCCGCGGCGGCGCGCGGAGCCGAAGGCGGTCGAGGCCAAGGTGACGCACCTCGTGGCGGAGCGGAACGCGAAGCTGGAGGCCCTGCCGGCGCGGTTCGCGGCGAGGGTGACGTGCTCGGTCGCGGCGCTGGTGATCGCCGAGGTCCCGGCGGCGCTCGTGAGCCTGCGTCTCCGGCGTCGCAAGGAGTCGCGGGAGCTCGTCGCGCGGCTCCCGGCGGGCGCGTCGAGCCTGGACAGGCTCACGTGCGAGGCGTGCGGCGCGGCGACGGCCAGGCCGGCGGCCTGCGACGATCGGATGCACCTGCTCTGCGAGGCGTGCGCGCCGAACGCGCAGGGCAGGATCGCGTGCCCGGCGTGCGCGAAGCGGCGCTGAGGGTCAATCGGCCGCCGTGCCCCGAACCGCCTCACGGCTGCTCCGAACCGCCTCACGGTTGCCCCGAACCGCCTCACGGTTGCCCCGAACCGCCTCACGGCGGCCCCGAACCGCTTCACGGCGGCCCCGAACCGCTTCACGGCGGCCCCGAACCGCTTCACGGCGGCCCCGAACCGCTTCACGGTTGCC
>JAICEP010000460.1 GCA_025924095.1 Sorangium sp. | reverse complement strand
GAGGACTGGTTCGGCTTCGCGAGCACCGAGAGCAGGCTCGCGTGGGTGAGGAAGCCGGCGCGCTGCGCCGGATCGAGCGGCACGATCGCGAGCTCGCCCGGCGCCCCGGCGCCGCCCGCCGGGGCCGGGAGCCCGTAGAACGCGCGGAGCTCGGCGTTCATCAGCGAGTAGGGCGCCGTCAGCAGGGTCGCCACGTCGCCGGCCGCGTCCTCGAACACGACGTGCTCGAGGAACGCCTCGGTCTCCGCCCGGAAGAGCGCCGGCAGCCCGGCGTGGAAGCCCGGGTAGACCGCCGTGTCCTTGGTGAGCGTGTCGATGTGCGACAGCTGCAGCCATTGCGCATGGAAGTTCGCGACCGCGGCGCGGGCGCGCGGATCCTCGAGCAGGCGGCGGGCGTGCGCGGCGATCTGCTCGGCGGTGCGGAGCTCGCCCGCGTCGGCCGCGACGAACAGCGCGTCATCGGGCCTCGAGCCCCAGAGCAGCTACGAGAGCCGCGAGGCGATCTCGTGATCGGAGAGCGGCACCACGCCATCCCCGGCCGGGTCCGGCATGCCGAGCTCGACGCGGTAGAGGAAGTGCGGCGACTGGAGCATCCCCTGGATCACGAGCTCGACGCCGGTCGAGAAGCCGTGCTCGTCGTTCCCCCAGGCGAAGAGCCGCGCGAACCGCTCGCTCTCCAGCGGCGTGAGGGGCCGGCGGAACGCGCGCTTGCCGAAGCGCGCGATGAGCTCGTCGGCGCACGCCTCGGGCCCTTGCACCGCCGGGTCGCACCCCTCGAGGAGCCTCTCGGGATCCCGCGCGGCGCGCTCCGCGATCTTCTCGGAGGCCTTCATGAGCTGCTCGGCGAGGAGCGAGGTGACGCCGAGCGCCGCCGCCTGGTTGTTGAACCCGAGCGCCTCCTCCTCGATCACGAAGGCGTCCGCCGGCGCGCTGTCATCGCCGAGGAGATCCCGGATCGTGTTATTGTACTCGAAGCGCGTCATCCGACGGAGCGGCGAGGCGCCCGGCCGGATCTCCGCGCAGCGCGGGGGCTCGTCCTCCGTCCCGGCGCCGGGCCTGCCGGAGCAGGCGGCTGCCGCCGTCACGACGATCATCGCGGGCCCCAGCCAGCCGCCGGGGCCGCGCTTCGCGCGGGGATGCCGTCCTCTTGACCGATCCATCTGCCCCCTGCCTGGGACGCGCTGGTTTGCGATGCGTTGCGTTGCGGCGCCGCGCATCGTGCGACGACTTTTCTTACTCCATTGAAGCCAGTCGCGAAAGGCGGGCCGCGACGCGGCGAGCCTTCTGAATCCGGTTGTAGCGGAGTCTCCTAGCGACACTGCATGTCGCTCGAAAGAATGCTCAACCCCTCGAAAGACGCTGGATTCTATCGTGACATCGCTTGTAGGCTCGCGCGCGTGCAAGCTCCCGTTGACGCCGCAGCCACCCCCCAAAGGCCCGTGCGCAAGCGCACCCGGTTCACCACGCTGTCTCTGTCTTTGAGCCTCTGCGGGAGGATCCTCCTCGGGCTCTCCGCCGCGACCGCAGCCACGTTCGCGGGTTCGCCCGTCGCGCTCGCCGCCCCCAAGGCGTCGAAGTCGATCGCGGTTCACATCGAGGGGCCCAACGCGGATGCCATCCGCGAGGACATTCTCTCCTTCGTTCCCGAGACGCTGGAGGTCGTCAAGCCCGCCGCGTTCTCGAAGTCGCTGAAGGGCGCCGGCCAGACCAAGCCCGTCGGGGACGCCCTGGTGATCAAGGCCCAGCGGAAGAAGGCCCTCGACCGCATTCGCAAGGCCGGCAAGGCCGCGAAGGTGGAGGGGGTGATCTACGGCGTCTCGCGGACGAACAAGAAGAAGAAGAAAGAGGTCCACCTCGTTTACGTGGACGAGAGCGTCGGCGACCTCGAGGTGGACAGCGCGGTGCCGCTGGGCGGATCGAGGGACGACCGCAAGAAGGCGCTGGAAGATCTGCTCGGCCCGATGCTGGCGCAGATCGCGCCGCCGCCCGCCGCCGAGGAGGAGAAGAAGGGCGGCGAAGAGGGCGACGGCGGCGAGGACGGCGGCGAGGACGGCGGCGGCGACGGCGACGGCGACGGCGACGGCGAGAAAAAGGCAGACGAGGACGAGAAGGACGACGGGGGCGCGAAGCGCAAGCGCAACGACGTCCGCTCGGCGCTCTTCTCGGTCGAGCTCGGCCTCGAGTTCGTCGGCCGCTGGTTCGACTACTCCGATCCGCTCTCGCAGAACCTCCGGCCCTACAGCGTCTTCGGTCAGCCGGCGCTGTCGCTCTCCGGAGAGCTGTATCCGCTCGCGGGGACGGGCATCGCGGTGCTCAAGGGCCTCGGGATCACCGCCGGGTACGCGCAGGCGCTCGGCCTCAACTCGGCGGTGGGCGACGGCGACCCGATCAGCACGACCTACCAGCGCATCAACCTCGGGCTGCGGCAGCGGCTGTCGATCGGCGAGTCGTCGGTGCTCGGGATCTCCGCCGGGCTCCGGTTCCTGACGTTCGAGATCGACGCGCAGGGGGCTCTCGCCAACACCGTGCCGAACGTCTCCTACACACTCTTCCGCGCCGGCCTCGACGCGCGCGTGCCGGTCGGCCCGGTCGCGCTGGCCCTGGGCGCCGATTACCTGATGCCGCTCTCGTCCGGCCCGGTCTACGACCGGTTCACCGGGGCAAGCGTGCAGGGCATCGGCGCGACGGCCGGGGTCCTCATCCCCGTCGCGACCGGGATCGAGGCGCGGCTGCTCCTCGAGTACGCCCGGTTCTTCTCGTCGTTCCAGCCCGAGCTCACCGACACCTACGCCGCGGGCGGGGCCACCGACCAGTACCTTGGAATTCGGCTCGCCGGGGCCTACATCTACTGAGAGTGAGGTAGCACGTGACGTTCATCGCTTCCCTTTACGGGCGCACCGCGCTCGCAGTCTCCGCGCTGATGAGCGGCGCCGCGCTCCTCGCCAGCTGCGCGGGGACCCTCGACGACGACTTCAAGGACGAGTACGCCACCGGAGGCGACGGGGCCGGCGCCGGCGATGGCCAGGGCACCGGCCAGGCCGCTGCGACGAGCGGCGGCGGCGGCGCCACCACCACGACCGCCGCGACCACCGGCAGCGAGGCGGCGGCCACCACCGCGACCACCGGCGGCGAGGCGGCGGCCACCACCGCGACCACCGGCGGCGAGGCGGCGGCCACCACCGCGACCACCGGCGGCGGGCCGGATTGCGGCGACGTTCCGGCGCTGATCGTCAACACGTGCGGCGGCGCAAACTGCCACAACGCGACAACGAGGGCCTCGGGCCTCGCCCTGACGGCGGGGTTCGAGACGATGATCAAGAACCAGCCGTCCGGGTCGTGCGGCGGCTCGGTGCTCGTGCCGGGTCAGCCGGACATGAGCTCGCTCTACACGAAGATCACGGCCACAAATGACTGCGCTAACCGGATGCCGTTGAACCAACCGGCGCTCATGGACGAGCAGATCGCGTGCGTGCGCGACTGGATCATGACGCTCCCCCCGTGAGGAGCTGAGGGAGCGGAACGCCGCGGGCGGCGGCGCGGGCGGCGCGTCGTTCCATCGACGAGCCCGCCTCGTTGGCGCCCCCTCGGCCAGAGGCTACTCTCGCCGCAATGCTGCGCCGGCGCTCGTTCTGGATCGCCGCGGCCGCTGTCGCCTACACGGCCTTCGCCGCGCTCCGGGCGTCCGGCGGCCACGGGCCCGCGTGGCTCGCCCTGCTCGGGCTGCCGGCGCTGCTCGCGCTCGGCTTCCGGTGGGTCGAGCGGCCGCCGCGCGGCGAGGACCGGATCGAGCCGGCCGCCCGCAGCGCGGCCGCCGTCTGCCTCACCGGCGCCGCGATGCTCGCCGCCGCGCGGAGCGGCCCCACCGGGCTCGCGCTGATCGCGCTCGGCAACCTCGGCGCCGCGGCCGCGGCGATGGCCGCCCTGGTCGGGCTCGCGCGCATCGCGGGCCTCGGCGGCCTGCTCGAGCCGCCGCCCAGCACGCGGCGCCTCGACGCCGCGGCGTTCGCCTCGCTCTTCTGGACCGTCGCGGTCGCCCTGCCCGCCGTCTCGGCGGTGGCGCCCGAGCGCGCGGCGGACCTCGATCCGCTGCTCGTGCCCTACGCGACCTCCGCGGCGTCGCTCGGCTCGCTCACGGTGATGCTCGTGGCGATCGCGCGCGTCCGCATCGCGCGGCGGATCGAGCTCGGCGTCGCCGACCGCGTCGAGGCCGCGCTGCTGCTCTCGGCGACCGCGCTCGCTGTCGGCCTCGCGGCGGCCTTCGTCGGCGTCGCGCCGCCCGAGTCGATCCTGCCCGTCACGAGCGCCGTCGCGGCGGTCTGCGTCGCGTCCTGCACGGTGGCCGCGGACGCCGCGCAGGTCTCGCGCGCGCTCCGTCGCACGCTCGCGATCGCGACGCTCGCGACCCCGCCGGCGCTCCTCGCGGTCTACGCGGTGCACGAGGCGCCGCGCGGCGATCTCGGGCTCCGCGGCGCGCCGCAGTCGTCCGTCGGCGTCGCCGTGTTCGGCGCGTGCGCGCTCTGCGCCCTCGCGGGGCTCGCCGCGCCGGCCCTCGCGCGCCGGTTCGCGCCGGAGGGGGCGCGCTGGCTCGGCGCCTTCGACGCGGCGACGCGCGCGGCCATGAACCCCGAGCCGGAGGCGGCGCTGGAGACGGCGCTCGCCGCCCTGCGCGACGCGTCCGACGCGGGCACCGCCGGGCAGGCTCCGCCGGCGCTGTACCTGCTCTCGCCGCCCGAGCGGGTGACCGTCGATCGCGCGGGCTACGCGCACACCGAGCCGGCGGAGGTGCCGGCGCGCCTCATCGAGCTCGCTCAGATCGAGCCGGAGCGCGTCCTGCGCGTCGAGGCGGCCGAGGCGGTCGAGGTCCGGCGTCCGGAGGTGCGCCCGCTGCTCGCCTGGCTCGCCGAGCGCGACATCGGCGTGGTCGCCCTGGTGAACGACGCGGAGGGGCCGATCGGGGCGCTCGCCATCCCGCGGGGCCGGCGCGCGTCGCCGATGACGCTGGAGGAGGTGAGCGGCCTGCGCGCGGTCGCCGACCGGCTCGGCGCGGTGATCGCTGTGTCGGCGATGCTGTCGGGGTCGCGCGGCCGTGAGGTCGCCGCCCGCCGCGAGGCCGAGGAGCGCGCGGGCGAGGTGAGGCGGCTCACGCGCGCCGTGACGCAGGGCGCGGGGCGGTTCCGCGCGATCGCGGCGCTGCTCGCGCGGCCGGCGCGGGCCGCGGCCTACAGCCCCGCCGCGCGCGCGGCGATCGAGCAGCTGGAGCGGCTCGGCGAGGCGGGCGGCCCGGTCACGCTGCTGACGGCGCCCGGGATCGACGCGGTGGCGTGGGGCGCCGTCGTCCACCTGTCGTCGGCGCGGGCGGGCGGCCCGCTGGCGATCGTCGACGGCGCGGCGCCTGTCCCCGAGGGGTTCGCGCAGGCGTTCGCGCAGGCGCGGGGCGCCTCCTCGGAGCGCGCGGGCGGCGCCGGGTCCTCGGGCTCGGAGGAGACGCCGCCCGCGCTCGCCCTGTGGCGCGATCCGGACAGCTCGCCGATCGAGGCGGCGAAGGGGGGGACGCTGCTCGTCCTCGACGCCCAGGCGTTGCCGGCCGAGGTGCAGAGCTACCTCGGCGCGGCGCTGCCGGACGACGTGAAGCTCGTCGTGGCGGTGCCTCAGACGGTCGACGCGCTCGTGGCGACCGGTCAGATGAGCGAGCGGCTCGCCGACCGGCTCGGCGACCGGGCGGTCGCGCTGCCCTCGCTGTCGTCGCGCGGCGAGGACCTCCGGGCGCTCTCGCTGGACCACCTCGCGCGCATCGGCGTCCGGCTGCGGGGCCGGCCGTTCGGCCTCGATCTGCGCGCGCTGCAGGCCGTGCTCGACCATCCGTGGCCCGGCAACGACGCCGAGATGGGCGCCGTCCTCCTCCGCGCGGCGCTCGTGGCCAAGGGCGACGTGATCGGCGAGAAGGAGCTCGCGGCGATCGGGTTCGCGCCGCAGCCCGAGCCGTCCACCCACGGGGACGGCGCCCGGAGCGAGCCGCGGCGCGCCCGGCGGCGGCGCGCGGAGAAGGCGGGGTAGCCGGGCGGCCGGTGCTGCGCGGTCCGCGTGGGGGACGCCCGCCGGCGTGCAGCGCCGCGTGGGGGGACGCCCGCCGGCGTGCGGCGCCGCGTGGGGGGACGCCCGCCTCCCCGCGCCGCTCAGTAGAACCGGTAGCTGAGGCCCGCCGGCGCGGCGATCACGAGGCCGTCGAGCCCCTTCATGAGCGTCGGCCAGGTGCTCAGCAGGAGCGCGCCCGACGTCCAGCTCGAGCTCGGCAGATCCGCGAGCACGAGCGACACCTCGACGCTACCGCCGAACGCGAGCGTCTCGACGAGCGCGGTCTCGGGGAGGCTGCCCTCGCGCGCGGTCACGTCGACCTCGCTCCGTCCGTAGTTGAGGTCGGCCAGCTCGGAGGGGATCTCGCCCTTCACGCCGGTGACCCTCGCTTGCTGCCCCACCACGCCGACGAGCCCCGTGAGGCCGAGCCAGAGACGCCCGAAGCGCATTGAGGCGGACGGGCCGCCGACGATCAGGTAGCCGCCGCCGAACCGGTAGCCGCCGAGCGCCCTGGCGCCGAGGTGCAGTTGCTCGGAGAGCGCGACCCCGACGAAGGCCTGACCGCCGGCGAACGGCCCGATCGCCGGGTCGAAGCTGG
>JAICEP010000459.1 GCA_025924095.1 Sorangium sp. | reverse complement strand
CGGCGCCTGCGGACGCCGATGAGAGCGTGGGTGAGGCGTCCGCCGCTCATCACTGTCACCACTGTCCGCCGGGGACCACGTATGTCTCCGTGGTGAACACCTGTGTCACCGAGCCTGCCCGGTTCGATTATACACCCTGGGCCCACGGGTGCCCTCACGGCGCCATCCTGACTGGCCGCGGCAACGTCATCTGTTTCCCATGCGAGAGCGCTGGCCCTCCGAGCGCCCCAATCGCCGTCGGTCTCCCGGGCTCGCAGCCCGGCGTCTTTCCCCCTCCGGTCGAGGGCGGTGGTTTTCCGGGCCCGCCGCTCGTCGCCTTTCCCCCACCGGCCGGCATCGGCGCGCCTGGCTCCCCGGCTCCGGTCGGCCCGTTCCCGTGACGCGCCGGAGCCAGCCCTCGCTCTCGCGAACGCGGTAGGGGCCCCCCTGCGGGGGCCCGGGCAGCCCGGTAAAGCCTCCAGGCGTGCGCCTCTCGCCCCGGTCCTCAGCCGCTCAGCCGCTCAGCCGCTCAGCCGCTCAGTCGATCAGCCGCTCAGCCGCTCAGTCGATCAGCCGCTCCCCGGATCCCCCGCGGCCGTCGTGCGCAGCCGCTCCTGGATGTCGTCGGACAGGCACATCCGCGAGACCATGTCCTCGAACGTGTCGCGCCGCCGGATGAGCCGGCTCCGCCCGCCGTCGATGAGCACCTCGGCCGGTCGCAGCCGGCCGTTGTAGTCGTAGCTCATCACGTGGCCGTACGCGCCGGCGTCCATCAGGACGACAACGTCCCCCTCGGCGACGTCCGCGGGGAACTCGCGCTCGCTGATCCACATATCGGTGTTCTCGCAGACCTGGCCCGTCATCGCCATCGGGGCGGTCTGGCCGCGGCGGCCGTTGATCCGCACCTCGTGGTAAGCGCCGTACATCACCGGCCGCGCCATCGTGTTCATCGAGATGTCGGTGCCGATGATCGTCCGGTATCCCTGCTTGATCGAGATCACCCGCCCGAGCACGTAGCCTGCGTCCCCGACGAAGTAGCGCCCCGGCTCCATGACGAGGCGGGGCGCCTTCAGGCCGTGCTCGGCGCACTTCTTCTGCACCATCGCGGCGATCTCGCGGGCGACCGCGTCCACGTCGAGCGTCGGCTGCTCCCTGCGGTAGGGGATGCCGAGCCCGCCGCCGATGTCCAGGAACGCGAGGTCGAAGCCGAGCTTCCGCGCGACCGGCCCGATCAGGTCGAGCAGCTTGCCGGTGACGTGCGCGAAGCTCTCCGGCTTGTTCGCCTGCGAGTGAGGCATCATGTGCACCCCGAGCCGCTCGACCCCGTTCTCCAGCGCCGTGCGGTAGGCCTCCTCCACGTAGCGCGGGTGGATCCCGAACTTCGCGGACGGGCCCGCGAACGGCTTCAGATCGGGCGTCGCGATGTCCTCGCCGCTCGGGTTGATCCTGAAGGACATGCAGCGCGGCCGCCCGAGCGAGAACAGGCGCCGCAGGATGCCGTGGTCATCCACGTTGAAGATCACCCCGGCGCGCAGCCCCGCGGTCAGGTCGTCGTCCGAGAGGCTGTTGCCCGTGTAGATGATCTGCTCGCCCGAGAGCCCGAGCGCCTGCGCCAGGCGGATCTCGTTCGGGCTCGCGGCGTCCACGCCGGAGCCCTGCTCGACCAGGAGCTTCGCTATCTCCAGGTTGTTGCACGCCTTGATGGCGTAGAAGACGGACACCTCCGGGTAGCAGCTGCTCAGCGCGCGCGTGAGTCGACGGAAGTTCTCCCGGATGCGCTCGGCGTCGTAGGCATAGAGCGGCGTGCCGTACTGCTCCGCGAGGTCGCGCACCGAAATGCCCCCGATCTTGATCTCTGCCTCTTGCATACTCCTCGTCGCGTCAACGCTTCCACTTCGAGAGACAACCCGAAGGAACTGGCTGCAGGTTTGCAGTACACAAGCATACCCTAGGTCACCGGCGGCCGGCAACGGTGCGGGCGGCGCGGCCCGGCAGCGCGCTCCGCCCCTCCGCGGGCGCGGAGCGCCGCCTGCGCGGCTACGTGGCGTCGCTGTGGCTCGCGTCGCTGCGGCCTGCGTCGCTGCTGCCGGCGTCGCTGCGGCTCGCGTCGCTGCGGCCTGAGCCGCTGCTGCCTGAGTCGCTGCGGCTGCTGAAGAAGTGGCGCCAGAGCGTGCCGAGCCCGCCCACGAAGAGCGAGCCGTTGCGCCTGTCGATGTCCTCGACCGCGGCGGGGTCGAACGGCAGCTGATGCGGGTCGATCACCTCGAGCAGGGCGCGCTCGTCCGCCGTCGGCGACGGGTGGAGCCTCAGCCGGCACGAGCTCCCCGGCGCGCGCGGCCCGATCGCGGGGCTCGCCAGCCCGTCGAGGTACGCGACGAGGTCGTCCACCCGGTCGAACGCGGTGTCGCCGAGGTGCTCGCCGATGAGCGACGCGCGCGCCCTGCGGATCGAGCGGCCCAGCGCGTCGTCGGGATCGTCGGTCTCGGCCGAGGCGTTGATCTCCGTGTCGATCGAGAGGCTGCGGTTCGTCAGGTTGGCGGAGCCCACCGTGAGGAAGCGGTCGTCGACGATCATCACCTTGGAATGGATGTACGTGGCGCGCTCGGCCGTCTCGTCCTCGCCGCACGCCGGCAGGGTGTAGTAGACGCCGAGGCGGTGGCCGGTCTCGGCCGCCGCCTCGCGCAGCGCGCCGAGCACCTTGGCCTGGGAGAGCCCGACGGCGATCTGCTCCTTCATCGTCTCGGCCTCCATGTTCAGCACGAGCACCACGTCGAGGAGCGGCCGGCCCTCGGCGCGCATCCGCCGCACGATCCCCTCGGCGATCACGTGAGAGCTGAAGTACTGCGTCTCGATGTAGATGAAGCGCTCGGCGGCGTCGATGGCGTCGAGGTAGAGGTCGCGTATCTCGGTGCAGTGCGGAGCGCCGGTGGGCGCGCCGTGCGGATCGGTGCGGCTCAGCGTCACGCGCCGCGCCGCCAGGGGGATGCCGCCCTCGGGCCGGTAGTCGGGGAACGTCGGCTCGGCCGCCTCGAGGTCCGGCAGCGTCATGGCCACGCCGCCGGCGCGCCGCCAGCGATCCGTGAAGATCTCGGTCAGCGCCCGGGCGACCTCGCGGCTGCGCACGTAGGCCTGGACGTCGTGAAACGGCTTGTGCGGCTCTCCGCGGCTGACGCGGAGCGGGTTCTTGTTCGTGTGGCTGCGGTCGTCCCAGCGGTGGTCGCAGAGGTCGAGGCCGCCGAGAAAGGAGAGCTCGCCGTCGACGACCACGAACTTCTGGTGGTGCGAGGCGCGCTCGACGTGGGTGGAGTCGAAGAGGAAGTGCAGGCGATGGTTCGTCCACTCGAAGACGAGCTGCTGGAGCCACTCGCGCTCGAGCGCGAACACGAGGTGGAAGTCCCAGGCCAGGATGAAGATCTGGAGATCCGGGGTGATCTCGCAGAGGTGGTCCAGGAACTTGAGCAGGGTGATCGGGCCTGACACCCCCGCCTCCCGCCCGCCGCGGAGCAGGGCGACGTCGCTGTCGAACTGCCAGCCGGCGAGGAGCACGTAGCGCCGCGCCCCGGACGCGACCCGGTAGAACTCGGGGTAATACTCGTCGGCATCGACCAGCAGGCCGAAGCTGTCCGCCGGGGTGCTACACCACGTGTGACGCTGAGGATCGATGATCTTCGCCATCGCCCCCTCCTTAGCGACGCGCGAGGCGCCCTGCCAGGGCATCGCAGCGGCCGAGGGTCGGAGTATCGGGCCCCACGCGAAGGAAACGGCGTGGCCTCGCTGCCGAGATGAGCACGTCAGACGCTTGACACCAAGTCATCACATTCGCTCCGCGGCATGCCTCTCGGGTCCTTGCCTTGGCATCGGTTCTTCACGTCGTCACGCCGTCACGCCGTCGCGTCCGGGCGCTCCTCACCACGCGCCTGCGGTGTCGCGTGCTCCTCGATGAGCCGCTTCAGGCTCGCGATGTCCGGCCGGTCTCCGCTCGCCTCGCCGACGGCGGCGAGCCGCTCCGCCTCATCGGGCGAGAGGTCGGGGCATATCCACTCCAGCAACGCCGCCCAGTCCGGTGCACCGTCGCAGCTGTAGCAGTCATCGGGGATCGGCGTATTGTCGGGGAAATTCCGGAAAACAAAGTACGGCATCGCATCTACCTTCATGCCGAGATCGCGGGCACGTCCTCATTGCGGCTCGGATCTCGCGCTGTCGCGGCGGCGCGCGGTCGGCCGCGCGCCAGCGCGCCAGCGCGCGGCCCGTCGGCTATGGTGCCGGCCGCCCGGGGGGGCAAGCGCGTCCACGCTCGCCTCGGCCGGCTCGCCGGCGATCGGGCCCGGAAGAGGGCGGCGCCGCGGGTCCGTCGCGCCGCGGCGTGAACCCAGGGAAGAAAAATCCGCCACGCCCGAGCTCGGCGGCCTGGATGCTCGGGCGCTGAAGGTCGAGCTTGTCCGGGGCGCTCCTCTGGGCTGAACTCTACGCCAGGATGAACGACCTTGACTTGAGAGCGCTGGCTGCCCGCGGCGCGCTGGCGCTGATCGTGAGCCTCACGGCGGTGGGCTGCCAGCTCGTCTCGGGTATCGACGGGATGAGCGTCGACCCGTCGGCGGGCGCCGTTATCGGCGACTGTGGGCCGGTGGGTACCCGGTGCGGCGGGACGTGCGAGGACGGCACGGTCACGCCTCCGGGCACCTGCAGGGGCGACGGGACGTGCTCCGCCGAGCCGAGGAGCTGCGGGTCCTACGCCTGCGACCTGAGCGGGACGGCGTGCGCCACGAGCTGCTCGATCTTCGACGGCTGCGTCGACGCCGCGGTCTGTGACACGATGACCGCGACGTGCATGGCGTGCGGGGCGAGCCCTCCCGATCCGGCCCCGTGCGACGGCTGCGAGCACTGCGAAGGGGGCAAATGCGTCACCCGGTGCGACACCGAAGGCGAGTGCGTCGGGGACCGGATGCTCGACGCGAAGGCGCGCCCGGCGAGGCTCGAGTGCAACGGCCAGTGCAACAACATCGACGTGGTCTGCATAGGGCCGCACCCGTGCGAGGTCGTCTGCGGCGACGGCGGGTGTCAAGGCCTGCTCATGCGATGCAGCCATGACGGCCCGTGTTATCTCGAGTGCGGCCGGTCAGGGTGCGCAAGCAACGTGAAATTTGAATGTGGGACGAATATTTGCATCACTGCTTGCCTCCTCGAGACCACCATCATCGATCAGGAGTGCGGGAGCTCGTGCTCGTGCATGTCGCAGGTATGCCAGTGATCCACGCGGGCGCCGCGCCGCGCCGCGCTGCGGCGTGACGCGACCCGGCGCCCGCGCTACATGCGGGGCGCGCAGCGCAAGCCAGCGCGATGAGCGCGATGAGCGCGATGAGAACAGCGCCCGGCGGCGCCCGGGATAGGGGTAGCCAAGACCGCGCGACCTCGATATTCTAGGGCTTTGCATGACGACTTGCCCCGCGTGGGGGCAGCCGGGACCACGCGACCCCTAGCTTCCATGGCTCAGTATGGCGAGGTGCCCCAAGTGCGGTGCGGTGTACGATGAGGATGTGACGGCGTGCCCGGCAGACGGCAATCCGCTGCTGCCCACGCGTCTGAGCCTCCCCGCCGAGCCGCTCCTCGCGGCGCACACCATGGTCGGCGAGTACCGCATCGAGCGGAAGCTCGGCGCAGGCACGTTTGGAGAGGTCTACGCCGGCGAGCACCCGATCATCGGCAAGCAGGTCGCCATCAAGGTCCTGAACGGGCATTTTGCCGCGCAGCCTCGGGCCGTCGCCAGGTTCGTCGCCGAGGCGCGCGCGGTGAACCGGATCCGCCAGCGCAACATCATCGATATCTTCTCCTTCGGCGTGCTCCAGGAGCTGCAGCGGCACTACTTCGTCATGGAGCTGCTCGACGGCCTCACGCTGGGCGAGCTGTGCCGGCGCAGGAGGCGGCTGCCGTTCCCGACGATCGTCCCCATCCTGCGGGGCATCGCCGACGCGCTCGACGCCGTGCACGAGGCGGGGATCACGCACCGGGATCTGAAGCCCGACAACGTCTTCCTCGCGGCGGAGCGCGACGGGACCTGGTTCCCGAAGCTGCTCGACTTCGGGATCGCGAAGCTCGCGGACGGCTCGGAGGAGACGAGCACCGGGGTCGTGCTGGGCACGCCGCAGTACATGGCGCCCGAGCAAGCGCGCGGGCAGCGGATCGGGCCGCCCGCGGACATCTATGCGCTCGGCGTGATGATTCACAAGATGCTGACGGGAAAGTCCCTGTTCACCGGGGAGTCCGCCGTGGAGGTGATGTACAAGCACGTATCGGATCCTCCGCCGCGGATGTCGAGCATCTGCGCCGATCTGCCGCGCGAGCTCGACCTGCCGGTGCTCGCGATGCTCGAGAAGCGCGCGGGCGACAGGCCTCCGAGCGCGAGCAGGGCAGTCGCCGCGCTGCTGGACGCCGCGCGCCGGATCGGGCTCACGCGGGGCCCCGCGCTGGAGGAGCCCGTCTCGGCGCCCCCGGTCGCGACGTGGGCTCCGGGAGAGACGCGCTCGACCACCGAGGTTGTGGCGCCGGCGAGCGCGACGTGGACGTTGGGGCTGGCGTCATCGGCCCTGGAGCCTTCGGCCACCGAGGATGTGGGGCTGGCGAGCGCGACGTGGACGCCGGAAGGGGTGTCTCCGGGCACCGAGGATGTGGCGCCTGTGAGCGCGACGTGGAGCCCGGG
>JAICEP010000458.1 GCA_025924095.1 Sorangium sp. | reverse complement strand
GTCGCTGCTGCTGCCGCCCGCGGCGCGCGTCGTCCACGTCGCGGCGAGCAGCGCCGAGGCGGCTCCGGCGCTGCTCGCGCCGATCCGCGGCGCGATCACCGCGATCGGCGCGGGCGGCGGCGGGCAGCTCGCGCGCGCCGCGTCCGCCGCGGCGCCGCGCGCGCGGGTCTCGGCGCTCGGGTGGATGCAGCGCCCGCCCCTGGACGGCCCGGTCGATCTGCGGACGCTCTGACGTCCGGTGACCTGCCGCCGGCCGCGCCGAGGCGGGCGGGCGGCACGCTGAAAGCGCGTCCGTCGCGCCGCCGAGGCAGCCTGGACCGCCGCGCGATCCGGGCGCTGGTGCGTGCGAGGTGCGCTCGGGCGACCGTGTGTGATAGCGATCGTCGTATGGATGCCGAGGACGAGGACGCGCCGCCGTCGGTCACCTCCGCCAGGATCCAGGTACGCCGCGACGAGCGCCTGGATCTCGTCATCGAGTACCTGGCCTTCGTGGCGAAGCCGATGCCGCTGTCGCTCCTGCTCGACGAGGCGCCGCAGCGGATCGCCGCGATCCTCGGCGCCGACGTGGCGTCGCTGTACCTCCTCGAGGGCGACGGCGACGAGCTCGTCTTGCGCGGTAACGTCGGCTTCCCGCGCGAGGCGCGCGGCACGGTGCGGCTCTCGGTCGGGCAGGGCATCACGGGCATGGCGGTCGAGTGCCTGCGCCCGATCTCGGTCGTCCAGGCGACCGAGCACGAGCGCTACCGCGCGTTCCCGGAGCTCCACGAGGAACGATTCCCGGTCTTCCTGGCCGCCCCCATCCTGGGCAGCGGCCGTCCGCTCGGCGCCCTCGTCGTGCAGCGGGCGGGGGATCGCGCCTTCACGGCGCGGGACGTCGAGCTCCTCATGGCCCTGACGGCGCCGATCGCGGCCGGCGCGCGCCACGCGCAGGTGCTCGACGAGCTGCGCGAGCGGCGGCGGCGCACGGGCGGGGGCACGCGCAAGGTCACGCTGCCGGGGTTGCCCGTCGTCCCGGGTCGCGCGCTCGGCGCGATCGCGGCCCTGCGGCGGCCGGCCAGCTCGTCGCTCGGCCCGCAGCGGGATCGCGGCGATCCGAAGCTCCTGCGGCTCGCCTTCGACATCGCGGAGAAGGCGCTCGTCGACCTCCACGCCCGCGCGGCGGAGCGGGGGATCGCGCAGGACGCGGCGTTCCTCTCGACCTACCTCCTGATGATCGGTGACGGCCGCCTGCGCGCGCGCGCCTTCGAGCTCGCGGCCGGCGGGCAGAGCGTCGCACAGGCGCTCGGGACGGTCGCCCGCGAGGTGGCGCGAGCCGCCAACGGGATCGTCGGCGACCCGTTCTTGCAGGACCGCGCCCGCGACATCGAGGACCTCTGCGACGCGATCCTGATGCTGGCGACCCCGGACGCCCGGGCCGAGCTCCCGTCGAAGGCGGTCCTCGTCGGCGACCAGCTGACGGTGTTCGATCTCCTGATCTCCGCCCGGGCCAACCCGGTCGGCGTCGCGCTCAGCGACCGGTCCGGGCCGCGCTCGCTCGTGCTGCTCCAGCTGCTCGGCGTGCCGTCGATCGTGGATGTGGCGGGCGCGTTCCGCTGGGCGTCGCCGGGCGACGTCGCGCTCCTCGACGCCGACCACGGCTTTCTGGTGATCAACCCGTCCCGGGCCGAGGTCGCGACCGTTCGCGCTGCGCGGCGCAAAGGGCCCTCCTCGCCAGGGCCGGCGCCGGACGACGACGGAGAGGACGAGCCGGCGAGCTGAGCACCGGCGAGGGCCGGTGCTCGCGGCTCAGCTGCTGGGCTGCGCGGCGGCGGCCGGATTGGCCGGCGACGTTCCCTGGGCGCTCTGCAGCTCCTTCTTGGCGCGCCAGTTCGCCAGGCGCTTCGTGTCGCGTCGCTTCTTCTTGGCTCTCACTGCGGGCTTTTGCGGCATGGCCGGGGGTATAGCCGCTCGAGCCCCTCGAGGGAACCCCGTACCTCGCGCCGCCGACCCCCGCGAGGCCGCCGGGCGTTGACGCGTCACTGCGCCCGCCCCATGACCGCTGCTCCAATGAACGTCCGTCTCGTGCATGAGTTCCGCTTCGAGGCCGCCCACCGCCTTCCCAAGGTGCCCCAGGGGCACAAGTGCGCGCGCCTCCACGGTCACAGCTTCAAGGTCGAGGTCGCGATCCGCGGCCCCGTGAACGAGGAGACGGGGTGGTTCATCGACTACAGCCACCTTTACGAGGCCTGGGCTCCCCTCCACGACCTGCTCGATCACCATTACCTGAACGATGTCCCCGGGCTGGAGAACCCGACGAGCGAGGTGCTCGCCCGGTGGATCTGGAACCGCCTCACGCCGTCGCTGCCGTCCTTGAGCCGGGTCACCATCTTCGAGACCTGCGACGCGCGCTGCGAGTACGAGGGCGACTAGGTCGATGAAGACGCTCGTCTGCCGCTGCGAGGACGTCACCCTGCACGAGCTCGAGGCCGCGATGGACCGCGGCTACAGGGACATCGAGTCCGTCAAGCGCTACACGGGCTTCGGCACCGGCTGGTGCCAGGGCAAGTGGTGCCTCGCGCTCTGCGCGCGGCTCATCGAGGAGCGCGGGGGCGACGTCCAGAAGCCGATCACGCCGCGGCCCCCGTACCACCCGGTCTCGCTCGCCGCGCTCGCCGGGCTCGACGAGCTCGGCCTCCGCGGCGGCGGGCACGACCGCTAGCGCCGGCCGCGCCTCGATCGCCCGGCTCGGCGCTCCGGGTCGATCGTCAGCCGAGCGGCCGCCGCGCGCTCGCGCACCCGACGTTCACGGTCAGCTCGAACACGCCCTCGGACCAGTACTTCGAGACCGCGTGGTGCAGGTACTTGAGCATCGAGTCGATGATCTGCGGCTCGAGATCGAGCATCGCCGTCGCCTCGGGGATCACCATCAGCCGCGAGATGGGGTCCTCGAGGAACTCGCGTCCGCTGTCGAACGACACCGCGATGAGCTGGACGTCGACCTCGACCTCGTCGAACCCCGCGCCCTCGATCTCCTCGGCGATGGTCTCGAGGGTCGGACGGCTGGCGGAGGCGGCGTCGACCGCCGCGCCGAGCTCCGAGAGGTCCTGCTTGAGCGCGCACTCCCGCGCGATGTCGGCCACCTCCGGGAACGAGCCGCGCAGCGGCAGCGCGATGAGCGCCTGGCCGCCGGGGACCAGGACCCGGTGCAGCTCGGCGAGGAGCTGCGCCCGCTCATCCGGGCGGCAGACCGGGTGCAGCGTGAACGCGTGGGTGAAGCTCGCGTCCGGCAGCGGCGTCGGCAGGGCGTCGGCGAGCACGTAGCTCGCGTTCATCCCGGAGAACAGCGCCGCCTTGGCGCGCGCGAGATCGAGCGCGGCGGCGGACCCGTCCACGCCCACCAGCGTCGCGCCGGGCAGCTTGTCGGCCACGATCGCGTCGGGGAAGCCGCTCCGGCAGCCGAGGTGGACGATGCGCGCCGCCTCGGAGGGCAGCAGCATGTCCACCGCCAGCGAGGCGAAGAACGAGATGTAGCGCGGGACGACCGCGTGCTCGAACAACACGGCGTCCGCCGCGCTCAGCGGCGGGCCGATCATCAGGCGACCCCGTCCTCTTCCTCCTCGTCGTAGGGCGCGAGCAGGCCGAGCGCCTCTTCGGCGAGCTCACCGATCGTGACCTCCGACGTCGCGTCTTCGCCGCCGTCGTCCGCCAGCTCGACCGTGCGCAGGTCGCCGAGCAGCGGCTGGATCAGCGGCGCGTGCGCCGGGTCGCCGATCTCGACGAGGGTCTCGATCGCCGCCGCCACCGCGTCCGGATCCTTGTGGCCGAGGAACTGACCGAGCAGCTTCGGCACGCCCGGCTCCGGCACCTCGGCGATGAGGTACGGCAGCTCCGGCAGCGCGGACGACCCGAGCGGCAGCCGCTTGAGCGCCCGCTCGATCGCCTGCGCGACCTCCTTGAACCGATCGTAGGCGAGCAACTCGATCTCCTCGCCCGCCGCCTGCCGCGCCTCGGGGTGCTCCGCGGCGAGCACGTCGATGAGGGCGTCGAGCGCGCGCGGGCCCTCGTGCTCGCCGAGCAGCGACGCGATGCGCACCAGCCGGAGCGCCGCCTCGTCCTCATCGCTCTCGCGCGTCGCGCTCGCGATCGCGGCGGTGAGGACGTCCAGCAACGCATCGCCGGGCATGGCGGCCAGATCGTCATGGAGCCGGCGGGCCGTGCGCTCCGCGTCGAACAGCTTGTTCAGGGTCGTCTCGATAGCTTGGCGATTTTGCACGAAGAGGAGCTATCAACAGCGCGCCGCCTCCGCAAGCTGGCAGGCAGCAAGGGCCTGTTCCCCGTGGATTCCCGTCCACGGCGGGCACGGCCACGCCGGCCCGGCGGCGCCGTATCGCGCTCGCCAGCCGCGCGCGATACGGTAGACCGTTCGAGGCATGCGCGCGTCCGGCTCACCGCAAGCCCGCCCGACGAGGGCGGCGGTCTCCCCTTCCCCGCTCGTGCGCGGCGCGGCGGCGTCCGCCCTCGTCCTTGCGCTCGGCGGTCTCGACGACCCCTCGCCGCCGCCGCCCGCGATCGTCCCTCCGGCGGCCGCGGCGCGCGGCGCGGCGGGCGCCGCGGCGCTCTGCGGCCCCCGCACCGTGCCGGAGGGCGCCGCGTGCATCCCGCTGCCCGCGCCGGGCGCGCCGCTCCCCGAAGGCGGCGCGGCGGCCCTCTCCGGTCCCGCCGGGGCGCGTCCCACCAGGGCCGGAGAGCGCGGCCAGGCCTACGAGCACATCCCCCGCCGCCCCGAGCGTCCGGCGAGCGCCGCCGCGTACGCGTTCCCGATCGGCGCGCCGGCTCAGCCGCCCGGGTTCCTCCTCGTCGAGGGCGCTCCAGCCCAGGCGGGCGCGCCGCCTCCAGCGGGCCCCGTGGCCGCGATCGGCGCCGCGCGGCCCGAGCCGCCGTCCTGGGCCGGCGGGGTCGAGATCGCGGCGACGCGGGGCGAGCGGGTGACGGCGCTGAGGCTCGAGGGCCAGGAGGGGAAGGCCGAGGTCGTCTTCGTCGGCGAGCTGTCCGGGATCACGGTCGCCACGGCGCACGACGTGCGCGAGGCGCGCGACGTGGATCGCGTGCGCAGGTACGTCGTGCTCCACGGCCACCTCGATCGCCCTGGCCCCGGCGTCGTGGCGGGCGCGCGCCTCGACGCGGGGGACGTGGTCGGGTACGCCGGCGAAACCGGCAGCCTGGGCCTCGTCCGGCTGCACCTCGAGGCGCGGCAGCTCCGCGAGGGCGCGCGCCTCTCGGATCTCGACCCGAAGCGCATCACCGACGCCGCGGTGACGGTGCCGTGCGACCTGCGCAACGTGCTGCCGCTGCGTCAGGGCGCGAGCTTGTAGCCGAAGCCGTAGACCGTGAGGATGTGCTCCGGCTTGTCGGGCGAGCGCTCGACCTTCTTGCGCAGCTTGACGATGAAGTTGTCGACGGTGCGGTTCGACGGCCCGGCCTCGATCCCCCAGATCTTCTGGAGGATCTCCTCGCGCGAGACCGGCTGGCCCAGGCGCTCGTGCAGGAGGCGCAGGAGCTCGACCTCGTAGAACGACAGCTGATCCGAGCGCGAGCCACGCGAGACCGTGTGGGCGGTCATGTTGACCTGCACGTTGCCGATGGTGAACACCTCGACCGGCGCCTCGGCCGGCCGGGCGGCGCGGCGGAAGAGGGCGCGCAGCCGCGCGATGAGCTCGCCCACGCTGAACGGCTTGGTCACGTAGTCGTCGGCGCCCGCGTCGAGGCCGCGGATCTTGTCGATCTCCTGGCCGCGGGCCGTCAGCATGATGATCGGCACGAACGCGTCCCAGCGGCGCAGGTCCTCGCAGACCTTGAAGCCGTTGGTGTCGGGGAGCATGAGGTCGAGGAGGATCGCGTCCGGCTTCTCCTGCCGCGCGAGCTGCACGCCGTCCTTCCCCTTCGAGGCCGACGCTACCGAGAAGCCCTCGAACTCGAGGGCATCCGTCAGCCCCAGCACGATGTGAGGCTCGTCCTCGATGATCAGGATCTTCTTGCGTGCCGCCACGACGGAGTGCGGTCTTAGCACAAACCCGACGGGCCCCGCGAGCGCCCTGCCGGCCGGCTCGCCGGAGCCCCTCGGGGGCCACAAACGACGGCGCGGGGCGCGATCTCGCGATCGGCCCCGCGCGCCGGGTCAGTCAGCCGTCAGTCTACTCGCCGGACTCGCCGGAGCAGGTGATGAACAGCGTGGCCCCCGTCTGGGCGTCGCCCTTGTTCGTGAACCGGATCTTGCGCTGCTCGGTCGACGGGCAGTCGGCGACGATGGCCGGCTCGCCGAGCTGGATCGACGGGTCGACGTAGCACCACCCGTGCACCGCCTGACCGCCGGACTCGACGTTCTCGTTGGGGTTGGTCCTGCACTCGTAGGCCGGCGTGCCCGGATCCGTGCCCTCGAGCTGCTGGATCTCGCACACGCAGTCCCATTCGGAGACCTTCGCGATGTCGAGGGAGAGCACCTCATCCTTCGCGGGCTGGTGATCCGGAGTCACGTCGATGCGCCCCGGCGTCCTGTCGTCCGAGCAGTCGCACTGGCCCTGCGAGTTGCGCGCCTCGAGGATCAGGCAGGGGACTTTTCCATCGGTGGGGGTCAAGGTGCGCGGCAGGCACTGGCCGCCGAGCACGGTCTTCAGGCGATCGATGATGGCACCGATCGCCGGCCGGTAGC